>PAHS01000057.1 GCA_002711145.1 Marinovum sp.
AATTTTCCGATAAGACTGTCATAGTATGGTGGTACGGAGTAGCCAGTATAAAGAGCGCTGTCCATTCTCACTCCGAGCCCACCGGGTGCGTGATAAGCTGTTATTTTGCCAGGGCTAGGGTCGAAATTGGGTAGTTTTTCTGCATTAATTCGGACTTCTATAGAATGCCCATTTATTTTTAGCTGATCCTGGACAAAAGACAGAGGCTGCCCTGATGCAACACGAATTTGTTCACGTACCAAATCCACACCGAATATAGCTTCTGTGATAGGATGTTCGACTTGCAGTCTTGTGTTCATTTCAATGAAGTAGAATTCCCCATTTTCGTATAAAAACTCTATAGTTCCAGCACCAATGTAATCAATCTTAGCAACAGCATCTGCACATGTTTGACCAATTATTTCGCGTTCTTTATTTGTAATACACGGGCCAGGTGCCTCTTCTAGCACTTTTTGATGGCGTCGCTGAAGAGAGCAATCTCGTTCGCCTAAGTGCACAGCTCCACCTTTGCCATCACCAAATATCTGTATCTCTATATGTCTGGGAGTGGTCAAATATTTTTCAATATAAACCTCGTCATTTCCAAACGCTGCCTTACCTTCAGCTCTGGCAGTTGAAAAAGCACTTTCTAGTTCCTTAGCAGTTTGTGCAACCTTCATTCCTCGACCACCACCGCCTGCGGTCGCCTTTATAATTATTGGATATCCAATATCAGACGCTATTTTACGAGCTTCATCTAAGTTTTCTACACCCCCTTTAGATCCGGGAACGCAAGGCACTCCGAGAGCTTTCATGGTGTCTTTAGCTGTAATTTTGTCACCCATCACTCTAATATGCTCTGCAGTGGGCCCAATGAATTTTAGTCCATGGTCCTCTATCGCTTGTACAAAACTAGCATTTTCTGAAAGAAATCCATAACCTGGATGTATCGCTTGTGCTCCTGATATTTCACAAGCTGCGAGTATAGCTGGCATAGACAGATAAGAAGCAAGACCTGAAGGAGGGCCAATACACACGCTTTCATCAGCCATGCGAACGTGCATTGCATCGCTGTCTGCAGTGGAATGTACAGCAACTGTTTGGATACCCATTTCCTTACAAGCGCGAATTACCCTAAGTGCTATTTCGCCACGGTTTGCAATAAGGATCTTATCAAACATTCAATACTCTTATTCAACAACGACCAAGGGGGATCCAAATTCAACTGCAGCGCCGTCTTCAACAAAAATACGCTTAACAACCCCTGACTTTGGTGAAGGAATTTGGTTCATTGTTTTCATAGCTTCTACGATGAGAAGTGTTTCCCCTTCAGAAACTGTGCTTCCAACAGAAATAAACGGTGTAGCTCCAGGCTCTGCCTGCATGTAAACTGTACCCACCATTGGTGACGTTACTGCGCCCGGGTGCGAAACAGGATCATTAGTATTTTGATCAGCAGCTGACCCTTCTTGCTGCGGATAACTAACAGTAGGACTAGGATTTATACCCATCTGCTGTGCAGCGGCATATGTGACTGGTGTCGGTCCTACTTTGCTAACGCGTACATTAATTTTGTCCGTTTCTCCATATTCTCTACTTACTTCTAGTTCGGTAAGTTCATTTTGGTTGAGAAGCTCAGCTAGCGATTGAATAAATTCTACGTCTTGATCTCGATTTTTCTTAGTCATGTTATTCCCATACGCATTATGCCTTATTTCTAGATACTATACTTAAATCTAAGAATGATCAAAGAAAAGGGGCAGACGATAATCAGCGTGTGCCACTTTTTTTATGCAAGGAAAAGAATTTTCCTAAAGCTTAGTAATATTTAACTCAAAATGACATTGCTTTGCGCTTTATTCTCTATTCATTCGGTTTTCTATAAGGTCATCAACGACAGCTGGCTCTGCTAAAGTTGAAGTATCGCCTAAGCTATTAAAATCGTCCTCAGCAATTTTTCGTAGAATGCGGCGCATTATTTTTCCTGACCGCGTTTTAGGTAGACCAGGTGCCCACTGCACTAAATCTGGCGCGGCTATTGGACCAATTTCTTTTCGCACCCAGCTACGAAGCTCTTTTCGTAGCTCTTCGGTTGGTTTTTCCCCTGACATGAGAGTTACATAGCAATATATTCCCTGTCCTTTTATGTCATGAGGATATCCAACAACTGCGGCTTCGGAAACTTTTTCGTGTGCTACTAGTGCACTCTCTACCTCCGCAGTCCCCATGCGATGCCCTGATACATTTATAACATCATCAACCCGGCCGGTTATCCAATAGTAACCATCTGCGTCCCGACGGCATCCATCACCTGTAAAGTAATAACCTTTATAATCGGAGAAATACGTTTTGATAAAACGTTCATGGTCGCCGTATACTGTTCTCATTTGGCCTGGCCAACTATCTTTTATACACAATACTCCCTCGCATTCTGTTTCAATTAATTCTTGACCAGTTTGCGGATCCAAGATGGCTGGTTGTATTGAGAAGAATGGTAACGTTGCGGATCCCGGTTTTGTTGCAATTGCACCGGGTATTGGGGTGAGTAAATGACCACCTGTTTCGGTTTGCCACCATGTATCAACTATTGGACAATTTCCTTTACCGACTACCTCATTGTACCAGTTCCAAGCTTCAGGGTTAATTGGCTCACCGACTGTTCCAAGTACTTTTAGTGATGATAAATCACATTTTTCTACAAATTGTGATCCCTGGCCCATTAGGGCTCGAATTGCTGTCGGCGCTGTATAAAACTGATTGACTTTGTGTTTGTCACATACTTGCCAGAACCGGGAAGCATCTGGATATGTCGGAACTCCCTCAAACATGAGTGTTGTTGCGCCATTGGCAAGAGGCCCATAAACGATGTAGCTATGGCCTGTCACCCAGCCAACGTCAGCTGTGCACCAATAGATGTCGCCATCATGATAATCAAAGACATATTCGTGCGTGATGGAAGCCCAAACAAGGTAACCACCTGATGTATGTAGAACTCCTTTTGGTGTTCCAGTAGATCCAGATGTATAGAGAATAAATAAAGGATCTTCAGCATTCATCGGCTCTGGCTCACAATCCTCTGATGCTTCTGCCATTAAAGCACTATAGCTAAAGTCACGCGCATCGTGCATTGGAACTTGAGCATTAGTTCGCTCCACGACTAAAGTTTTTATATCGCCACAAATACCTAATGCTTTATCGACATTTGTCTTAAGAGGGGTTGCGCGGCCTCCTCTTGGGGCCTCATCAGCAGTAACTAAAAGAGATGCGCCGCAATCCTTTATACGAGATGCCAGCGCTTCTGGCGAAAACCCTGCAAAGACAATTGAATGAACCGCTCCGATACGTGCACACGCAAGCATTGCGTATGCTGCTTCTGGAACCATCGGTAGATATAGAACTACTCTATCGCCTTTTTTCACGCCCAGTTTCTTATAGACATTGGATAGTTTGCAAACTTGCTTATGAAGTTCGGAATAAGTTATGTGTTTACTAATATCTGGGTCGTCACTTTCCCAGATTATTGCAGTCTGGCTTCCCCTAGAGTGGAGGTGACGATCCATACAATTTGCAGATACATTTAATTGACCATCTTCAAACCACTTTATAGATACATCTGGATGAGAATAACTCACGTTCTTAACTTTTGAATAAGGGGTCATCCAGTCTATACGCTTACCGTGCTCCATCCAGAATTCTTCTGGATTATCAGTAGATGCTGAATACATTTGATCGTAATCAGCTTTTCTTAGTTTAGCTTTTGCTACAAACTGAGCACTTGGCGGGTAAATTTGTTCGGACATGAAAGCTTCCTGTTAGCATTTGCGTTGTGCTTTTATAAAAATTATCACTAGATTTTTCCAGAACAATCTACACTAAATTGCTAAATACTCAGCTCTCAATTCTGAGTTATCCAAGACTTCCTTTGCTGTCCCATTAAATACGACACCGCCAGTATCTAAAATTACCGATCTATCGGCCAATTCCAAGGCTCTTACCGCATTTTGCTCCACGATGACTGTCGTAATTCCTTGTTCTTTAATCACGTTCAAGGTTTTTTCAATTTCATCGACAATAACGGGAGCGAGACCCTCATATGGCTCGTCAAGAAGTAAAACTTTTATATCTCGCGCAAGGGCACGACCTATAGAGAGCATCTGCTGTTCTCCTCCAGATAAAGTTATTCCTTCCTGCTTTCTACGTTCACCTAATCTCGGGAAAAGATCGTAAATTCGCTCTATGCCCCAGCCAATTGGTTCAGCTATTTGCGCCAACTGAATATTTTCTTCTACAGTTAATCCAGGAATTATCCGCCTATCTTCTGGAACCAACGCAATACCATTATTCGCAGCTTCGTAGCTTTTCATCGAATGTAAATTCTTATGATCTAGCCAAATTTCCCCCTTGATTAATTCAGGGTTATCTAACCTAGCAATAGTTCTTAAAGTAGAGGTTTTACCAGCACCATTTCTACCTAGAAGTGCTAATATCTCTCCCTCATGGACATTAAAGCTTACTCCTTGAACTATGTAGCTTTCGCCGTAGTAAGAGTGGATGTCATGAACGGATAAATAGGCTGGTGCGTGGGTTTCTAATGCCAGGTTTCCACTCATTTTTTTCTCCTTAATGTGCCGTTTCGCCAAGATAAGCTTCTTTGACTTTAGGGTGTCCCTTTATTTTTTCAGGGGTATCTTCAACTAAAGGTGTGCCTTGTGCTAATACAGTTATCCTATCTGCGAGAGAGAAAACCACATGCATATCGTGTTCAATAATTGCGATTGTTATATCTCGCTCACTTCCAATCTGTTTGAGAAGCTCTATCGTATTATTTGTGTCTGCTCTCGCCATCCCCGCAGTCGGTTCATCTAGCAACAATAGTCTTGGTTCTTGACTTAGGCACATGCCAATTTCCAATCGCCTTTTGTCTCCTCGGGACATTGATGAAGCTTGCATTTCCATTTTGTTTATCATGTTCATTTCTTCCAAAATATGCTCTGCAGAGCTAACAATATCTTTGTGTTTCATAAAGTCCGACATGGCGTCTAGCGCAAAAGCTCCGTCCCTCTTGGCGAAGATTGGGATCATCATATTCTCCATAACCGTTAAGTCAGAAAATATTTCTGGTGTTTGAAACACCCTCGAAATGCCCATTTGGTTAATTTCGAATGGCGATCTACCTAAAACTGGCTTTTGATCAAAATTAACACTGCCGGTATCAGGTGTTAGTTTGCCAACCAAGCAATTTAACAGAGTAGATTTTCCAGCGCCGTTTGGGCCAATAATAGCGTGAATCGTATTCTCTTTGACACTCAGATTTACATCTTTCAAAGCTTGCAGTCCGCCAAAGCGTATACCTACGTTTTCTACTTCAAGGATACCCATGTTTTGTTCTCCTTACTCAGCGGGAGTAGTTTTTGTTTTATCATTTTTAACAGAATTTTTACCGCTAAATATTTTTGACATCCTCTGCCCTAGCTCAACAAGGCCTCCCGGTAAGAAAATGATGACCCCCATAAATATTAGNCCAAGTGTTAGGTGCCAGCCTTTACCGATAAATGGGTGAATGATTGTAACAAAAAAGTTTTCCGCCCCTTCTGGCATGAATGAGAACCATTGATGCAGCAGATTATCATTGATTTTTGAAAATATATTTTCAAAATACTTAATTAAACCAGCTCCAAGAACGGGACCAATCAAAGTCCCAACACCGCCCAAAATTGTCATTAATACGACCTCTCCAGAAGCCGTCCATTGCATCCGCTCCGNACCAGCNAAGGGGTCCATTGAGACCATTAAACCTCCCGCAAGTCCGGCATACATTCCAGAAATAACAAAGCAAGAAAGCATGTATGGTTTGGCATTTATACCTGTNTAATTTAATCTGTTTTGATTAGANTTNATGGCACGCAGCATGATTCCAAACGGTGATCGGAAGAGCCTTATCGCGACGTAAAACGCTGCTAACATTATTAAAGCNGACAAATAATATCCAACATTAAAGGTCCAAAGCCAGCCCGCTACATTCAATTGAAANCTGTCACTCATGTGCATTCCAAAAAGAGAGGGAGCAGGAATATTGCCGGTCGTATTTGCACTGTCTAGGATTCNNGGGTCGTTCAACGCTGTTTGNAGACCAGTCTCACCACCAGTTATAGGCGTTAAAACCGAAGCNGCCAAAGCAAAAGACATTTGTGCGAANGCAAGTGTCAAAATAGAGAAATAAATTCCAGATCGACGAAGAGATATAAAACCAATAATTAGAGCAAAGACACCGGCAACTGCCGTTGATAAAATAATCGCAGGAATTACGTTAATTGTAAGAAGTTTCAACATCCATACGCCAGCATATGAGCCAGCACCAAGGAATGCTGCGTGTCCAAAAGATAAGTAGCCAGTGAGACCAAACAAAATGTTAAAGCCGATCGCAAAAATGCCAAATATAACAAATCGCTGCATTAGATCAGGATAGCCTGCATTGAATTGGGATAATGCCGATTGCTCTGGNAATGGATTTAGAAAAATTGGAGCAAGCACCGCCAATATACTCACAATTATTAACAGAANAGCATCTTTTCTTTTTAATCCTAACATGCTTACTCCTCCATAACGCCCTTACGGCCCATCAACCCTCGAGGACGTGTCAGCAATATGACTATCGCGGCAAGATAGATGACAACTTGGTTAATACCCGGCAAAGCCTCAATAACTTGGCGCATAGACGCAAAACTTTCTANGATGCCAAGCAACAGCCCGGCTGCCACCGCACCTGGTAGAGAACCCATTCCACCAACCACAACAACGACAAAAGAAATTACCAGAAAATCCATACCCATATGGTAATTGGGNGGGTTTATTGGAGTATACATAACTCCAGCAAGGCCAGCCACCGCAGCAGCCACTCCAAACATTATTGTAAATCGCCTATCAATGTTTATTCCAAGAAGGCCCACAGTTTCTCTGTCTGCCATCCCAGCTCGTACCACCATACCGAATGTGGTGAACTGTAGGAATGCAAACACAGATCCTATAAGCAGCATTGCAAAACAAAAGTACACAATTCGCCAATAAGGGTAAATTATTGATCCCGCCTTCATACCGATAGCAGCACCAAAATCGAAAGACCCGATGAAGGCTTCTGGTGCAGGATTAGGAATTTGATTTGCTCCAAAATAATATTTAATAATTTCCTGTAAAACGATAGCGAGACCAAAAGTTACAAGAATTTGATCAGCATGTGGCCTTTTGTAAAAGTGTTTGATTAAACCACGCTCCATGATAACCCCGATTGTAATCATGACAGGTATTGCAAAGAGAATTGCAAGTGGCACAGACCAATTTAAGATAGCTTGTCCGGTAGGCTCTCCGAACCAATCATAGATGTAAGGTATATCAACTTTTAAAGGATTACCCAAAAAGTCTTTCTGAGTTTCATCGATTACAACGTGTGACACAGACAGTATTCGGCTGAACGTTATTGCACAAAAGGCTCCGAGCATGAACAAGGCTCCATGCGCAAAATTAACAACCCCTAAGGTTCCAAAAATCAATGTTAAGCCTAATGCTATAAGGGCGTAAGCGCTGCCTTTGTCTAATCCATTAAGAATTTGAAGAATAATCTGGTCCATGAAGCCCCCTAGAGATGAGCATTTAGGGTAAAATTTGACAATGTTAAAGAANTATTTCTGTAAAAGTTTAAGGGCCCCAAGTAAGGGGCCCTTATATTGGTTATGCACCTGGATTACATGAGCCTAATTCGCCACCGAAGATAGCTGGATCAAATGTTACCGCTTCGGCTGGTGTTACATCAACAAGTTCTAGAAGGTCAAAGTCGTTAGAAGGATTTTCTTTACCACGAACAACCAAAACATCTTTTATACACTGATGATCCTCAGCCCGATAAAGAGTTGGACCGTTACCCATTCCATCAAATTCGAAACCTTCAAGGGCTTCGACTACTGAACAAGGGTTAAATGACCCACCACGTTGTACCGCATCTGCGTACAAGAGNGTTTGGCAATAAGTTGTATGTGCCGCCTGAGAGGGTGGAAAACCATACTTCTCNCCAAATGATTTTACAAATGCGTTGGTTCCAGAGTAGCGTGACCCTGCTGTATTTTCTAATGACCAATGCCAACCACAAGTACCAAAAATTCCAGCAACATTCTTGCCTGCGCCTTTAGCCATCAGACGAGAGTAAAGTGGAACAACAATTTCGAAATTCTTACCATTTGCCTGTGCCGCTCTTAGTCCAAACTCAACAGCTGAAGTAAGAGAGTTTACCATATTACCGCCATAATGGTTCAATACTAGAACATCCGCTCCAGAGTTAAGTACGGGAGCCACATAGGACGAGAAGTCTGTTTGTGAGAGNGGTGTTTTCACTGCCGCCACTGTTTCCCAGCCTAAAGCCTCAGTGGAGTTTCTGACTGCTTCTTCTGTGGTATAACCCCAATTGTAGTCAGCTGTTAAATGATATGCTTTTCTATCAGACCCGTATCGATCTGCTAAAACTGGGGCNAGGGCAGCACCTGTCATGTACGAATTAAAAAAGTGTCTGAANCCGTTTGCTTTTTTNTCCTTACCAGTNGTATCGTTTGAATGCGTTAAGCCTGCCATGAAAATGATACCAGCCTCTTGGCAAAGAGCNTGNACNGCAACTGCAACCCCGGATGAAGAACCTCCAGTAATCATAATNGCGCCGTCTTTTTCGATCATCGAGCGAGCAGAAGCTCTAGCNGCGTCTGGTTTAGTTTGAGTGTCACCGGTAACGTATTCAACTTTTTTTCCGAGAATACCTGTTCCGTCTAGCGCTTTTGAGCTAAANGTTTGAAGCATTCCGCCATCACCTTCTCCGTTCAAATGCTCTACNGCTAATTTNTAGGCGCGCAATTCGTCTGCACCCTCATCAGCGTATGGGCCTGACTGCGGTACNTTAAAACCTAAAGTCACGCTTGATCCAGTTGGTGCATTTGCGAAACCTGTNTGGCTTCCAGCGGTAAGCAANGTTGGTACGGCTAGGCTGGCTCCAGCAACTGCACCTGTTTTTATCACGCCGCGGCGCGTAAGTTTAGTCTTGGACATATAATCCTCCATTTAATGATAAGTNACGCAGTCCTCCAACGTACGCCACGCACTCCCTGTGCAGTGNGTTTAAATAAGTTTCTTTTTCATTAATTCAACTGAAAAATGAAAGGTTTCCGTAACGTTAAGTGCGATTAGATACTCAAGGTTACAGGTAACCCAATCTCCTAAATAATTTTCTGACTAAAATTTATACTTCTTAACCATTTCGCCCAGAAAATTGGAGCAGTAGGGGCTCCAAGCCTTGTAGGCCAAAGCCAGCTTGGCTTGTTTTTTGAAGAATTGAATCGATATCTACACCTTGTGCTGCTTCGCCCATAGCCCAAATTAGGCTGCAGCGTGTACCAGAAGCGCAATATGCTAATACTGGCCCTTTGGCTTTTTGAAAAAGCGACCTCTGTTTTTCTGCATTTTCGGCANTNATGGCTTCAGGGGTNAGCTCTAAAATATGAAACTCTATACCTAAGTTTTTTGCAAACTCCNCAATGACCGAACTGCCAATAGAATCGGGGACTTCAAAGTCTGGCCGATTACAAATGATACTTACAAATCCCAAATTGGCGATTTCCTCCATTTGATCAGGACTTAACTGAGGCGATACATAATAGTTTCCATCAATATGACCTATATTCATTTTATTCGTCCTGTCTGTAAGCATAGCAACTTTAATCTAAACTTCNAAAGCATATCGGTTTCTTTTGAGAATAGGCTTGGCAGCGAGCATGCCAATCAACATTGAAACAAAAAATATACTTACGCCTTTTCCTCCNAAACCAAGTGCAGCNACTGCGGGCCCTGGACATAAACCCGCTATAGCCCANCCCATTCCAAATAAAACAGACCCGGCAATTAAGTCTNTNCTTACTTTCTGGCTTGCCGGAGTCGGAAAATTTTCCGCAAACAATGGAGCTTTATTTTTTGAATATCTCCAAGCAACTGCCATTGGTATTATGGCACCTCCCATGACAAAAGCTAAAGTNGGGTCCCAAGCCCCAAGAATATCAAGCCATCCTTGAACTTTTGCCGTATCTGTCATGCCTGAAATAAGCAAGCCGCCACCAAATAGGCACCCAGAGGTTAATGCCAAGAGTATCCTTTTCATAACAACCCCCATGCATGTCTCAAAAGTATAATAGTTAACACGCCTGACATAACGTAAAAGCAAGTAGCTACTATCCCCCGCACTGAAAATCTTGAAATTCCGCACACACCATGACCAGAAGTGCATCCATTTGCAATTCTTGTGCCCATGCCCACTAAAAGACCNGCAGAAACTAATTGAACCCAGTTGGTAGTTAAGTTTGTTTCACTAAGATTCCAGAAAGGTAAAAATAAAAGTGGGCAAGAAAAAACACCTANTAGAAATAATATTCTCTCAAGCTGTTCNTTGCTANTGGCTCTTTCTAACAGGCTACCAAGAATTCCACTCGCTCCCATGATTCTTCCATTGCCAATTAACAAAACGGTACCCGCAATTCCGATCATGAATCCTCCGATTAACCCAGCAAACCAATCAGAATACATCGTAAATTCCTATCTNACTTAACTCACAGCCTAGNTAGGTTCCCATTAAAGCTTATTGATCGGTACTTTTATGAAAACANCTCCCTCACTATCTGGTTCAGGCATATTGCCTGCTCGCATATTCACTTGAAGTGATGGCACAATCAATCTTGGCATTCCAAGGGTCGCATCCCTTTCGTCTCGCAATTTTACGAAATCTTCTTTTGAGTTTCCAGTTCCGATATGCACATTTTTGGCTTTCTGCTCACCAACGGTTGTCTCCCATGCATACTCTTCCCTTCCCGGAGCTTTGTAGTCGTGGCCAACAAAAATTCTAGTTGCGTCAGGCAGTGTTAAAATTTTCTGAATTGANGAGAAGAGTTTTTCNGATGATCCACCTGGAAAGTCACATCGTGCAGTTCCAAAATCAGGCATAAAAAGAGTGTCGCCAACAAATGCAGCGTCTCCGATAATATATGTAAGGCAGGCTGGAGTATGTCCTGGNGTATGGAGGACATCTCCCCGCANTTGACCTATATGNAAAGTATCNCCTTCAACAAAAAGCTTGTCAAATTGGCTTCCATCGCGTTGAAACTCCGTACCTTCATTAAATATTTTGCCAAACGTTTCTTGAACATCCGTAATACGTGACCCTATTCCAATCTTACCTCCGACTTTNTCTTGGATGTAGGGCGCNGCAGATAAATGATCGGCATGTACGTGGCTCTCCAATAACCATTGCACATCCAATTTNTTTTCTTGAACAAACTTAATAAGTTTATCTGCCGATTGACGGTCAGTTCTTCCAGATGCAAAATCAAAATCTAGAACACTATCTATAATTGCGCAGGCTGAGCCATTTGGATCGCGAACGACATATGAAATTGTGTTTGAGGCTTCGTCAAAAAATGCAGTAATATCAGGTCCCATTAATTCCTCTGTCTATGGCTCATTTTACATATATCAAATTGTGAATGTAATTTAACTTTTTATCAAGTCATTAAAACGCCGATTATAACTGACATTAATCCCAAAACTGAAACAAACAATGATGCTAAATTAAGAGGCATTGCAGCCTTAATTGATTCACGTAATTCTTGATCAGAAGTACTATTTTTTTTGGCTTTCGCAACTTTATACATACTGAACAATAACCCAATCAACCCAAATACTGATAGTAAGGCCCCACCCCAGATTAGAATAAGCATCATGAAAGTCCATCTATATTATAAAAAGAATATTGTGAGCAAAGATAACCGAAACCTTGCGATAGTTACAACTAGAGAGTAAGGCATTCAACAAAAAGGAACTTATTATGAATGAAAATAGTGGTGAAAATTACCGGGTTACGGCTGGTGAACTCAGGCAATTTATTGAACGCTTTGAAACTTTAGAAATTGAAAAGCGAAATATTGCTGATCAACAGAAAGAGGTAATGGCTGAGGCAAAGGGTCGGGGCTACGATACAAAAATTTTGCGAAAGCTCGTAGTTTTACGAAAAAGAGACCTTCAAGACATAGCTGAAGAAGAAGCAGTTTTAGATATGTATAAATCGGCCTTGGGCATGTAATCAAAAGGTAAAATCGGCCTAGGTCTATCCAATGCTGCAATAAATTTGGAATTTGCCTTGCTGAAATTACACATAACTATCATTTACATTCCTAAATTTATGTAAATAGATCGGTATGCTAACTCGTTGCAATGTCAGACTCATTCTTTGGAGCCCAAAACTTGGCTTTTTCAAATTTATCTTTTTCTAGTCAAAACATCTCATTAGTTAAAACTAATTTGGGATGGTCGGCGATCGCACTGTTAATATCCGCATTTATATTGTTGCCGATTGGGTCAGTAATCTTTTTGGCAGTTTTTCCAGCGGATAATATTTGGCCCCACTTAATTGCGACTACACTTCCTCGCTATATTTCGACCACAATTTTATTGATGATATCTGTTGGTGCTCTTGCCGGTATCATTGGCACTGTGACTGCTTGGTTTGTGGTTCGGTACAGCTTTAGTGGGTCTACTTGGTTGCAATGGGCTCTACTAATGCCATTGGCTATCCCTGGATACGTGGGGGCCTATGCTTTAGTCGACTTATTAGAATATGCGGGGCCAGTGCAATCAATTTTGAGAGAAACTTTTGGATGGTCGAGCTCACAAGATTATTGGTTTCCTGAAATTCGATCGTTTGGTGCCGCTGTTTTCGTGTTAAGTTTATCTCTTTACCCATATGTTTATTTACTCACCAGAGTCGCATTTCGTGATCAGGCATCAAGTGTGGAAGAAGTGGCTCGTTCCTTAGGTGCATTACCATCAGAACGCTTTTTAAAAATAAGCCTACCGCTTGCTCGACCTGCTGTAGCAGCGGGGATAGCGATTGTGATGATGGAGACAGTTAATGACTTTGGCACGGTGGATTACTTTGCCGTTCAAACACTCACAACTGGCATATTTAGTGTCTGGCTGCAGTCAAGTAATGTAGGTGGTGCTGCACAGTTAGCTTGCGTCGTTTTAACGATAGTTATTTTACTTGTTAGCCTAGAAAAGCTTTCGAGGAGGAGAATGCAATTTTTCAATATGTCATCGAAGCAAAAAAAGGTTGCAAAAATTCGGGCTCATGGAGCAATTAACATTTTGGCTTTTCTGTGTTGTTTTGTGCCTGTTTTATTAGGCTTCGTTGTGCCGCTGGTAGTATTAGCGAAGCATTCTATGAGTAATCCCCGATTGTTCTTAGACAAAGCACTAATTGACGCGACATGGAATACAGTTTTTACTGGAACAATTGCTGCCGCTTTTACAGTATTTTTGAGTATCGTTATGGTTTTTGGAATGAAATCTATGAAAGGTAAATTACCAAAAATAACAATGCCTATTACAACAATCGGATACGCAGTGCCTGGAGCTGTACTCGGTGTTGGTATCCTAATTCCGCTTGCAGCTCTGGACAATGCAATGGCTGATGCGATTTATTTTATAACAGACATCGATCTAGGGCTAATTTTTACTGGAACGTCGTTTGCTATTATTCTTGCCTATATCGTGAGGTTTTTTGCCATTGGCCAGGGTGCGACGGAAGCAGCTCTTGGGCGCATTTCTCCAAACTTAGAACACGCAGCAAGATCGCTTGGGAAAAATAGAACCTTGATTTTGAATAAAATTTATTTGCCAATAATAAAAGGTTCTCTGGCTTCTGCGATGCTTCTCATTTTCGTTGACTGTGTAAAGGAATTACCAGCAACTCTGCTACTAAGGCCCTTCAACTTTGATACCTTGTCTACTCGTGTACACGAACAAGCCAGCCTCGAGGATTTAGCTAATGCTGCACCTGCTGCAATATATATTTCCCTTGTAGGTTTGTGTGCGGTAGTACTTTTGGCTAGAACAAATAGGTTCGAATAATAGCATCTATTCATTAGATTTTCTTTTTTATTCTTGCCAATGTCCAAGTGTTTATTTAATGACGCAATTGTGCCCCTATAGCTCAGCTGGTAGAGCAACTGATTTGTAATCAGTAGGTCCGCGGTTCGAGTCCGTGTGGGGGCACCACTTCCTTAGCTAAAGCATTGTAATACCTCGCTATTTTGACCTTAATAGTGAGCCGTAGGGTGCGTGCTGACTATGTGTCACGACATCAGTTGTATCGCAGCTTGGAGGACTAGTCATGGTTGCTATTCATATGGTGTGGCTTTTCTGGTGAATGTATTTGATTAAGCAAAGGAAAAAGTACCGTCTATTAGCATAATGGTTCACCAAATAAAAAACCCGAAAAGTCGGGGAGGACACTTTCGGGTTTTTGTAACAGAGCAAACTATTACGAGAACTACTGTTAGATAATTATGCTGCGTTGCAGCAAAAGTTCAAGGATGACTTTGCGTAAACTTGATTTGATTTAATTGCATAGCGGCTTTTCCCTATTGTGCGATGAATCTAAACAATAAATATACTA
>PAHS01000058.1 GCA_002711145.1 Marinovum sp.
ATAACCAATTTCATGTTTAGTCATACCTTGGAGAACAAAAAGGTTGAATCCAATTGGGGGAGTAACCTGTGCTGTTTCAATNACAACGACTAAGAAAATACCAAACCAAATCAAATCAATTCCTGCTGTCCTAATCATTGGCTCTACAATTGCCATTGTNAGAACAACAGATGATAAGCCATCCATGAACATGCCAAGAATTAAATAAAAAACTGTAAGAACTGCNATNAGAGCNACNGGTGATAAATTATAACTCTCAATNAANTCNGCCATNGCTCTNGGCANACCNGTNAANCCCATNGATANNGANANAAANGCAGCACCCATNAGNATNANNGCNATCATNGCNGATGTCTTAGTGGCTCCCATNAGGCTNACNGAAAANGTTGACCAATTAAGAGACCCCTGGGCTGCTGATAGTATTAAAGCCCCAACCACTCCTACTGCNGCAGCTTCCGTAGCNGTNGCAAANCCNAANTACATNGANCCTATGACGACACAAACCAATCCCATTACCGGCACAAGAAATAGACTTTCTTTTATCATTTTAGAAAATGGCATAGAGGGTTCTTTTTGTGGCCGATCTCCCGTACCAAAAAAATGCCAGACAACTATGTAAGCCATGAAAAGTCCAGCTAGAACAAGTCCAGGGAAAACACCNGCCATGAAAAGTTTAGTTATACTTTCATTAATAGTTACGCCATAAACAATCAAAGTTAGAGAAGGCGGTATCATTAGGCCGAGTGTAGCGGCGCCTGCCAAAGTACCGATAATCATATACTCCGGATATCCACGGCTGCGGAGTTCAGGGATAGACATTTTGCCTACCATATTCAAAGTTGCTGCAGAAGANCCCGAAACCGCTGCAAAGATAGTACATCCTGCTATATTTGTGTGGAGTAAGCCACCTGGTAAAAACCGCATCCAGGGGGAAAGGCCTCTGAACATATCTTCGGATAATCTTGTTCGAAATAGTATTTCCCCCATCCAAATAAAAAGGGGTAAAGCTGTGAGGGTCCAGCTACTGGCTCCCGTCCAAATAGTAGTAATCATTGCATCGCCAGCTGGACGCGTTGTGAAAAGTTCCATACCAACCCAAGCGACACCCATCAAAGCCAAACCCACCCAAACAGAGCTTCCTAGAAGCAGAAACAAAGCAAACAAAAAAATGATTATTGCATAGAGTTCAGTCATTCGATTGCTTCCCTAAAAATACGAGTTTCTCTATAAGCCAGCAGACGAAAAAGATGATCCCATATCGCAATTGCTAGTAAGATTGTACCGATAGACATCGCTATCTGTGGAAGCCATACGGGTGTATAAACAAGTTCAGAAGTTGTGTTTGACCATGTTGCTCCCCATTCCGAAGGCCATTGCCCNGTCATTGCAAAGAGTGAGAGCAACCACTCAGGAACTTGGTCCAACCCTTGTGTTCTATCGTTCAAAACTTCTGATAAAAAATTTGTTTTGACTGCATATCGCGCAAAGTATGTAGCAGTCCAAGCCGAAACAAGCATTGCAAATGCATCTAGCCAAAATTTCAAAAAACCATTCATATTGAGAAATATAGAAACACGAATATGNGAACCCTGTGTTAAAGCAAATGCCAAAGCAAAAAAAGATGTACATGCCATCGCATAACCGGCAAATTCCGTTCCTCCTGGAAAGACCGTATTTGTCCAGCGAGCCACCATCTGACCNACAATCAGAAGTAGAATTATTACCATAAAAATTGCAGATAAAATGCCAAATGCTAAATAAACTCTATCCATAAAGGACCAAATTCGATGCATTAGCCGTTTTGCTTTACTGGGATAAAAAAGACAAATTAAAGCAAATAAAGTAGGTATGACAAAGAGCCAGAACCATAAAGGTAGCCCTAAAAAAGGCTGCCAATCTCTCATTTTCTGCCTCCTTTTAAAAAGCCCCGCACTTAGCGGGGCAATTTATAATATCCTAGTTCGATTTATAGGCATCNAGTATTGCTTGACCATCTGCTCCAGCTGATGCCAGCCAGTCTGCAGTCATCTTTGCTCCAATCGCTTGAAGTTCGGCCAAAAATTCTGGGCTTGCATCTTCAACAGCCATTCCATTTGCTTCAAGCTGTTCAAAGTACCAACTTGCTAATTCAGCAGATTTAGCAGAGCATGCTGCTCCAGTTTCATCTGCTGCTTTCTGGACTGCACCCTTCATGTCAGAATTTAAACCTTCCCATACGCCCTTATTAACCATTACGTAATTGCGAGGTAACCATGCATTAACTTTGTAGTAGTGCGATAGATGTTCCCAAACCTTTCGATCGTATCCAGTAGATCCAGATGAAATAAACGACTCTGCTACTCCAGTCGCTAGTGCCTGCGAAAGTTCCGCCGCCTCGACTTGCACTGGAACCATTCCTAACTCTTCGGCAAAAGTTGCCGTTGCGGAGTTGTAAGAACGAAACTTTATGCCTTGAGTGTCTNTAGAGGAATTAACCGCTTTATTAAAATAAAAACCCTGACCNGGCCATGGGCACGTATACAGAGCAACAAGGTTCAAGTCTGATAATTGTGCATTTACCTTATCCTTTGCAGCTGCCCAAAGCTTATTGTTGGCGTCATAAGTAGTAGCTAGAAATGGTAAATTATCCCAACCTAAAAGTGGCGCTTCATTAGCATGAGCTGACATAAAGCGTTCCCCAATAGGCGCTTGTCCTGTTTGTACGGCTCTTTTTATTTCTCCACCCTTGAATAGAGACCCACCAGGGTGAACTGTAATATTTATTTCCCCACTAGTGTAATCGCGGACTTTGTCAGCAAAAACTACACCCATTTCTGAATGAAAGTTAGTGGCCGAATACGCCATGGGCATATCCCAGTCCTCTGCCATCGAAACGCCGGCGATTAGTGNACCACAAGCAACAGCTGTAGCTAAATTCTTAATTTTCATTGGTTCCTCCCATTGTTAGTTTTGTTGCAGACACATTAAACATATCCATTCGGATCAAACCACGATAACTGAATATTTGGTTCACGTTCATCTAGCAACTCGGCTATGATACGACCCGTTTTAGCTCCACCTGTCAAGCCTACATGCTGATGGCCAAACCCAACCAAAACATTTTTGAATTTGTTAACCCTTCCTATCAAAGGAAGACTGTTAGCTGTTGTAGGGCGATGGCCNAGCCACTCAGTAATATTATCATATTTAATATCGGCAAAAAGTTTTTTTGCATTCTTTTTCAAAAGTTCTATCGGCGCCTTGGATGCTTTGGCCTTCAAACCACCAAATTCAACCACGCCAGCTAATCTAATTCGTCCATCCATCGGAGTTACGACAAATTTTCCAGAAGAAACCATTATTGGATTTCGTGGCATTCTTGAGGGGTTAATAAGTTCTATGTGGTATCCCCTTTCACTTTCAAAAGGTATATTGAGACCAAGCCGTTTCGATAANTCTCCNGACCATGGTCCCAACGTGAAAATTACATGGTCAGCTCTATATACTCCTCTGTCTGTCTCCAAGCCTGTTATTACTGCGTCTTTTTGCTGAAAACCCTTTATATTAGCTTGAATTATTTCGCCTTTATTATCCACAAAATGCTCGGCCAGCTTTTTTATATACTCGCCTGGATCATTTATTTTACCATGGTTTCGGTTAACTACGATTACTTTGAATGACCCATCGTAGATTGGGTCAACATTATTGAGTGCATCCCCTTTTAAAATATCAAAGTCATGCTGGTGTTTTCTACGGAGATCCCATGCAAAACGATCTTTTTCAAAAGCTTCCTCAGTGTCATAACCAAACAAATAATCATTATTTTCGATATAGCGCTCCGCCCCGGTACCCCTGGCTAAAGCTTTATGCTGGTCAACAGTGTCGTACAATAATTGGGACATTGCCGTAGCATAATTTTCAACATGCTCAATATTTGCATATCTAAGATACTTAAAAAGAAATGGCATTAACCGTGGTAGATATGCATATTTTAGAAAAAGAGGCTTATTAGGATTCATAAGCATTCCAGGCGACTTGGAAATTAAGCCTGGGGTAGTTACCGGAATGATTGAGCCTGAGGCCAAAATACCGGCATTTCCATAAGATGTTCCAGACGCTGGGCCACTGCGATCTATTAGTTTTACCTGGTAACCAAATCTTTGCAACCAAATGGCAGTTGATACTCCAACAATCCCCGCTCCAGCCACTATTGCAGTTTTCACTTACTCACCCCCCAATCAACTAATCAATCCTCATTAANTATTTGACTAAATTTCAATTCTATTCAAACTCAGTTGAAACATAAGTGTGGCTTTTTTCTATAAATAATCCAAGGTGAAATAATGATATGGTGGATGATAAAGTTAATCTTTCGTCCAGTTAGATTAATATTAATTATAACCCTAATATGGATTGCCATAAGTATTTTAAAAAATGAAAATTCATCTACACAAGATGCTGAGGAGTTGGCTTGGTGTACAGAATATAAACCAGACTTATCTTATGAAGAATGCTCGAATGAATTTGGATATTAACTCGTATTTATAGGAGCCATTATGAGTTCAGCACCCATTCAAGATATCGATCTCGCAACCTTCAACTTTGATCCATATCCAGTCCTTGAGTTACTCCGCAATAATCTCCCAATTACCTACGTACCACAGCTGAAGGCAACGCTATTTTCAAAACATCAAGATATTTTTATCTGTGAGAAGAATATTGAGATATTTTCCTCTGTACAACCCAATGGGCTAATGACCAAGCTTATGGGCCAAAATATGATGCGAAAAGACGGGACCACTCACATGGCAGAAAGAAAAGCGATTTTCCCAACAGTCTCTCCAAAAACGGTAAAAAACTTTTGGAGAGATCAATTCGTAGACAAAACGAATGAAATTTTAGGCCACCTCAGACACAAAAAAGAATTAGAGATTGTTTCTGAATTCTCCACACAAGTATCAGCTGAAGCTTTGAAACTTATTACAGGTTTGAGTGAGATGAAATGGATGGAAATGGATCGGGTGAGCCAAGGGATGATTGATGGTTGCTCCAACTACATTAGCGACCCAGTGATAGCAAAAAATTGTGATGATTGTACTCGATCGATTGACCTGCACATCGATGCACAGTTGAAAAACCCTAACCTACATAACGCACCGTCTTTACTTTCTAGCCAACTAGAAGCAGGAATGTCTATTCAAGCAATAAAAGCGAACATAAAACTTGCCATCTCTGGGGGTCAAAATGAACCACGCGATGCTATTGCAGGAACGATCGGAACCTTACTAGAAAATCGATCTCAACTAGAAATGATCATATCGGGCACAAAAACATGGCTTCAAGCATTCGAAGAATATGCAAGGTGGATGTCTCCAATTGGTATGTCTCCTAGACGCATAGCAAAAAAATTTATTTATAAAAACGTTGAGTTTTATGAAAATGACATGATCTTTTTCATGTTCGGATCAGCAAATCGGGACGAGGCTGTATTTGAAAACCCAGATTACTTTGATATCTCAAGAGATAACGGCCCATCCATTGCATTTGGTGCTGGCCCTCATTTCTGTGCAGGCTCGTGGATATCTAAAACTCTGATCGCAGAAGTAGCACTGCCTTTATTTTTCTCACATTTTCCCAATGTATATTTAAAAAAGCCAATTGAATTTCAAGGTTGGGCCTTCAGGGGACCCAAGGAGGTTATTTTAGAAAATAGGAATAAATAACTTGCTGAAGATAAAATTATCAAACATATTCCAAATAGAGAATATTATTGGCTCAGGAAAAAACTATGATTATTAGAAGGCGTTCATTTCTCAAAGCTGCGTCCTGCCTGCCATTATCACTAGCTTTACCGAGCATAGCGTACACTAAGATTGACTTTGGGACGGCAAAGATCACAACAATCAGTGACGGAAGTATTACACTTCCAGCCGGGTTGACCTTCGACACAATGCCTCAGCCTGAACTTGAGCCCATAATTAATGAATTTTCCCTTTCGCGAAATCAATTAGTTAGGGAGTGTAACGTCACATTGTTGGAAACAGAGAACCGAAAAATTCTATTTGATGTTGGTGCGGGTGTTTATTTTTTGGAAGGTATGGGCGCCATCCTAGATAGCCTGGACGAAAAGGGACTTGTACCTGAAGATATTACTGACGTTATTTTTACTCACGCACATCCAGATCATATCTGGGGTGTCCTGGACGATTTTGATGATTTGTTGTTTCCTGATGCCATGTATCATATTGGTCGGACCGAATGGGATTATTGGTGGAACCCAGAAACAGTTAACAGAGTTGATCCGGGCAGAGTGGAGACAGCCGTTGGTGCTAAAACCCGTTTTGAAGCATTGCAAGATCAAATAGAATTCTTTGATGATGGAGATGAGCCAATACCAGGCATATCGGCACTACTAACTCCTGGACATACTCCTGGACATATGAGTTTTGAAATAGCAGATGGCTCGACGTCTGCGCTAATTATTGGAGACGCTTTAAATAACCACCACGTTGCATTTAAAAGACCACACTGGCTTAGTGGACTGGACCAACATCCCGAAGAAGCAGCATTAACAAGGAAAAAACTACTAAACCGAATGTCAAATGAAGACATTATTGTAGTTGGTTTTCATTTGCCAAACGGCGGAATAGGCCGCGTCGTTCAAACCGATGATCATTACTCATTTGTAAATATTTAGTAAGAGCTCAGAATAAAAAACCATAATTTTTTGAAAGTGCGTTGATAAGTAATAGTTATCGATCTAACTGGTTTTAAAGCAGCATAATAATATTCTAAATATAAAGGTTTAAATATGTCAGACAAATCACTTATTAGCTCCGCTCACATTGATCGCTTGGCAGAACTTGCTGTGAAAACAGGTTTGGCCTTAATACCTGGTCAGGATTTAATGATCACGGCACCTATTGAAGCATTACCGTTAGTTAGAAAAATAACTGATTACGCCTACAAATCAGGTGCCTGTGTTGTCACTCCAATATTCTCTGATCCAGAGATGGTTTTGTCACGCTATAGAAATGCGCTCGATGCTTCGTTCGATCAGGCCGCTAATTGGCTCTATGACGGTATGGGCGCTGCTTTTGATAATAATACCGCCAGACTTGCAATTGTAGGTGATGATCCCATGTTGCTAGCAAACGAAGACCCTGAAAAAGTGGGAAGAGTTAATAAGGCAAACTCTCAGGCACTGACACCCGCCAGAGAGAGAATCACACGCTTTGACATAAACTGGAATATCGTGGCATGGCCAGGATTAGCTTGGGCAAAAAGAATGTTCCCGGATTTACCCGAGAATGAGGCGCAAGCAAAACTTGCAGAGGCAATATTTTCTGCTTCTCGTGTTAACGTGAGCAATCCTATCGAGGCGTGGAATAATCATAACAAAAACTTGCGGAAACGTTCCAACTGGCTAAACCAACAAAATTTTGCCTCCCTACACTTTTCTGGACCGGGAACTGATCTCACAGTAGGACTAGCAGATGGTCACGAGTGGATGGGTGGTGCCTCGTTAGCAAGAAACGGCATTACATGTAATCCAAATATACCATCGGAGGAAGTTTTTACCACGCCTCACTGCATGAGAGTTCAAGGTACGGTAAGCTCTACAAAGCCTCTGTCTCACCAAGGTACTTTAATCGATAATATTTGTGTAAAATTTGAAGCTGGAAGTATTACTGAAGCTCATGCATCCAAGGGTGAAGAAGTATTATTAAAAGTTTTAGATTCTGATGAAGGCGCAAGACGTTTAGGAGAAGTTGCTTTAGTTCCCCATAGCTCACCAATATCGCAAAGCGGGCTTTTATTTTACAACACGTTATTCGATGAAAATGCAGCCAGTCACATTGCTTTAGGTCAATGTTACTCNAAATGTTTTANNGNTGGCGAAAATCTNAGTAANGATNAGATNATCNNANNGGGCGGTAATAGNAGTATGATACATATAGACTGGATGATTGGATCTGAAGAAATAAATGTGGATGGTATGAATTCGAATGGNGCTNCCATTCCAATTTTCCGAAACGGTGAGTGGGCCGGATAAGTCAAATTCAAAATATTATTCTAAAAATACACCAACAAATAAGTGAGTCAACAAATGCACCTGGCTTGGTAATGATATCTTTATCAGCCATAGCACTTGGTGCAGCCATTGGAGGCTGTCTTCCGTTAATTTCGCTTTGGATGGAAACTTTCAATATATCTTTTCAACGAATTGGGATCGTTTGCGGGATTTCTGCGTTAGGAATTGTATGTAGCGCCTACTTCGCCCCACGCTTTGCGACTAAATATGGTTTTGTGCTAACCATAAATATAGGCTTGATCATCGCTGCAATTACGAGTGTAGCATTTCGATTCACAGATAATTATGCCCTCTGGCTCTTATTGCGGTTCGTATGTGGATTAGGATTAGGATTACATTGGGTCCTCACAGAAGCATGGCTTGCTAGTATCGTGAAAGAAAACTATCGCACTAGGGTCATGGCAATTTATGCAATCGCTATGTCAATAGGGTTTGCCGTTGGGCCTATTGTTATTTGGCTCTTTGGAGCTCTATCAGTAATTCCCTTTCTGATAATTGGTAGTCTTTTAATTTTATCGATACTTCCAATTGCCAAACTAAAAGGTCATGAGCCAAAAAGCTCCAAATCCCATAAAGCATCCCCATTAATACTAATTCGTAAAGCGCCGACAGTTGCTTCGGCTTGCATTGTGGTTGGAAGTGTTGATTTAGCTATGATTAGTCTTCTTCCAGCAATGATAACTCGCACTCCAGAAGCTGCACCGATTCTAGCATTTATTATCGTACCTGCCATGGCAATTGGTGCAACTATCCTTCAGTATCCTGTTGCAATTTTAGCNGACCAGTATGGCCTTCGGAAAATAGGGGTAATCACTGCTTCCGTTGGCCTATTATTCGCAAGCTTGATCCCGTTTTTTTTGAGTTCAATATTTATAACACTTCTTTTAGCATTTCTTGGCGCAGGCTTGGTTTATGCTCTTTACACAATTGGATTAGCAATGCTGTCNAAGAGNTTTTCNGGAAGTCAGATTGTTGCAGCAAATGCAGGATTTGTAATTCTNTTTGAACTATCAAATTTGATTGGACCCTGGATTGCTGGNTTTTTATTAGATTTTAATATGAAACTTGGCTTACCGTTTTTCACAATAAGTGTAGGTATCTTTTTTGTTAGCATTTCATGGATTAGAAGAAATACAAACGCCAATTACTGATATTACCATAGTAAATATCATACACCCCAAGTGTCAGAAATTCGGTAACCGCCTGGCCATGGATCTGACGGGTCAAGCATATGCTGATGAGTCCCGGTAATCCAAGCGCGACCACTAATTTCTGGCAAAATAGCATCAATACTTCCAACCTTAGTTATTCCTAAAATTTGACCGGTAAATTCTGAGCCAATAATGGAAATTGCCGTTAACTTGTCCCCAATGCTAATTTTTCCATGCTTGTGTAAGATTGCCATTTTAGCCGACAAGGCCGTCCCTGTGGGTGATCTATCAATTTTCCCAGGTTTTATGGCTACCGCAGACTTAAAGTGTTTACCTTTATTACCTTCCAATAATGGGCCACAAAAATGGCAAAAGGAAAAGTGGTTCCAATCTGAATATGTCGGATGATAAAAATTTAATTGCTCATTGGCAGCTTCAGTAATCTTTTCTCCCAATTTCGCCAGATCTTTTGCTTCATCGGGAGAAAGCTTAAAACCCAATATATCTGCGTTCACCACCACAAATGAATCACCACCAAAGGCAGTATCAACATTCAAAGAACCATATCCTTCGATCTCAAGGGTTAAATCCAGAGCGTTTGAGAAACTAGGCAAATTTTGCACATAGATCCTATTTGCCTTTCCATTAGAACATTCAGCCTTTACTTTCACTAGTCCTCCCGGCGCCTCGAGCGTGAAACTAGTGATAGGCTCAACNATTTCTATTATTCCTGCATCAAGTAAAACGGTTGCAACACAAATTGAATTAGATCCNGACATCGGAGGATTAAACTCAGGTTCCATTATAATAAAAGCTGCATCTGCCTTTGGNTTTTTTGGAGGCACAAGTAGATTTATATGTCTAAAAACGCCACCACGAGGTTCGTTTAATAAGAAATTACGCAACAAACCATTACTTAAAATCCACTTACTCTGCTCCCAAACTGTATCTCCAGGGGGCGGTGGAACTCCGCCAACAATCACATCTCCAACCTCTCCTTCAGCATGAGCTGAAATAACATGGATTGACTTACTGGTTCGCATTAAACAAGCTTAAGTATTGGTTAAAGTTCTGTAAACTGCTTTTAAGGAAAATTTTATTATGGAAAGGCCAGCTGGAGTTCAAATTTCAAGGTTTTTGAAAAGCCAAGGTGTTCAATATATATTTGGAATTCCAGGTGTACATAACCAAGAGCTTTATCGTGGTATTGATGAAGCAGGGCTCACCCATATTCTTGCAAGACATGAGCAAGGCGCAGGTTTCATGGCAGATGGTTATGCCAGAGCTAGTGGAAAACCAGGCATTGTTTATGTTATTACGGGACCAGGCCTTTGTAATGTTTTAACCGCACTAGGACAATCATACTCCGACAGTATACCAATCCTAGCCATTTCTTCTTGCTTAGATGAGACCGCGTACAGACGCGGGCAATTACACCAAATGCTAGATCAAGAGAGCGCTGGTCGTAGTGTTTGTGAATGGTCAGAAACAGCTCAGAATTATAAGGCTGCTTATGGATTGTTAGAGCGGGCTTTCACAGAATTTTGCGATAAGAGGCCAAGGCCAAAACATATACAAGTGCCGATTCAAGTACTTGAGGAGCAGGCACCAGATTTCGAAGTTTTTCAGCAGTCAAAAGCATTTATTTCTAATAATGAAAATGAAATTAGTAAGGTTGCAAAGCTCATAAAATGTTCAAAAAAACCGCTATTCATTGTGGGTGGTGGTGCTAAGGATACAGATGTTTTTAAGCTTATAAAAAAAACCGGTGCTGCAAGTTTTACAAGTTTTACNGGCAGGGGGCTAATACCATCAANATATCCATTATTTATGGGTTCATCTTTGGCAAGACCAGACACTGTAAACGTGTTGTCACAATCAGATTTAATAGTTGTACTAGGTTCTGAATTGGCCGAAGTGGATATTTGGCGATACAACCTGGGTCACNAATGTACCTTGGTCCGGGTCGATACCGACCCTGAGGTTCTTAGCGATCATCATAAGGCAGATATCANGATCAATATGAAAGTAGAAGACTTTGTTAATGCNTCNATNNAACATTTTGATGGNCAAGATANTAAAGGTAAATGGGATCCCAAATTTGTATCAAAAAAACGCAAAGAATGGATTTTACAAGCTACTCAAGAATTCCCAGGGGTTTCAAAAATTATCCGTGCAGTGGAAGAGATANTGCCCCAAGACACTATAATTTATTCTGATATGACACAGTTTGCATATTTAGCTAAGGAAATTTGGGATATGAAAAAACCTAATCATTGGCATCATCCTTACGGCTTTGGAACTTTGGGGTATGCATTACCAGCNGCAATAGGCGGATGTNTAGCGAGACCAGAAATGCCTACTATAGCTATCGCGGGTGACTACGGTTTTCAGTATACAATGCAGGAATTAGGTACCGCTGTTGAATTGCAACTCTCCTTGCCTATTCTCATTTGGGATAACCAAAAACTTAAGGCAATAGAGGATAGTATGATAGCTGCACAAATTGCTCCAAACTCAGTACAAGCTCTAAACCCTGATTTTTGTAAATTAGCCGAGTCCTACGGAGCAAAATCNAGAAAACCGGTAAGCCTTANAGAATTANAAAATGATATAACAGAAGCNTTTAAAGCNGNNATTCCTACNNTNATCCANATAACNGAGATTNNTAAATGANCNTTATAGCCGAACCACTAAATGAAAAAGACCCTCGCGAGAGGGCCTTTGTCTAGAACATGACCTTAGGAGGAGGTAGGTCCTGTTCTGTAAAATTTTTAAACGAAATAGGGAGGAACATTTAAAAATTTTATTTTGTAATTAATAAGATTTTATATGCTGCAATGCGGCAAGTTTGACCAATGCTATTTTTGCATACCCGCTTTGCATTCTTTTAAAGTCACAAGATACAAACAGAATTAAAATAAATATTTAATTGAAAATTATCGACTTTGATGCTGGCGATAAATTAATTTCATCAACAATTGTGCCCTTGCGGGTCTTGATAACCTCTAAGACTATTTTAGCTACATCTCTGGGCTCAATTGCATTATTTTTGGCCTCACCAGGCTTAAAATTCAAGCTATCAAAAAATGGGCTTCGCACAAGACCAGGGTTGATTAAACAAACCCTAACGCCGTTATTACCACATTCATCACGAAGTGATTGGGTAAAACCTCTCAAACCAAATTTTGCGGCAGAATAAAGAGACGCTTTTTTCTTTCCAACTAACGCAGCCTCTGAACCCAAAACGATAATATCACCATTACCATTAGTCTTCATATTGCTTACTATATGTCTACAGAGAATTATATGTGAGATTAAATTTAAGTTGATAAAATCAGCTATCTGTTTACCTGAAAAGTTCTCTAGTGTCCTAAAATCACCGTGTCCGGCATTACAAATTAATACATCGATGTTAGAATGCTCTTGCAAAATTTTCGGAATAATACGTTCGGCCTTTTCAAGATCTGACAGGTCGACTGCAACAGGAAAGTAGTTATCAAAATCTGGCTCAAATTTTTTGTGATCTCGGGCAAGACCAATCACGCTAGCACCGCTCTTTAAAAGTAGTGACGTGATTTCTTTTCCGATACCGCTAGTACTACCAGTTACAATCGCTTTTATCTTTTTCAAACTTCTATGAGCTCCAATATTAGACTAAACAACGAAAAATTTTATTCTTTGTTGTATATTTTTCTAACTCTGATTGTAAAAACAAAGACATTTCCTCTTCTATTTCTTTACCATACGATACAATTCCATCTTTAGCCTCCATCGGAAACGAAAAAAGTTTGTCATCAGGATATAGCGATGAAATTTTTTTATACATATCTTTAGGATACCTAAGGGGACCATGACTGACAGAGTGAACTCGGGCAACGTTAATATCACTAAAAATCTGACAAAATAGTTCTGAATATATTTTTTTCCAATCAGAACAATAAATCAAGGGATCAAATCTTAGGCCCACAGGCCAACCATTTTTAGCCAACAGCTTTAATGCGTTTATTCGCCTTTCTACACTTGGCGCCTTATGATCCAAAATACTAGCTACATTACTAGGTGACAAACTATAAGCTACAATGCAGTTAGAAATTGGACTTCTTTTTAACAGCGTGTCTGAGACAATACTTTTAGTTCTAAGTTCGAGTTCAACTGAATTAAAATTAGAAAAAAATTCTACTGCTTGTTCCGCAAAACCAGTAATTTTTTCAAAAGCCAGTGAGTCACAATCATAGCCAGAAAAAAAAGTTATACTATCGTTAGTATTTTCGGCAATTACATCAGTAATCTCCTTAAAAAAGTCTTCATAATTCACAAACAAAACATAGTTCGCCGAAGAGTACATACCCTGTAAGAAACAGTAGCGGCAGTCATAAATACAATTATACATATGCGAAAAGTAATAATTCTTTTGCGCATCGATACCAAAGCCTGATGGTGCCGGTAAAACGAAATTATCATATTTTTTTGCCAGAATTAAAGCAGGATTTTGTTTTTGAATACGGAAATTTTGTTGCCTTCTGTTAAACATCTCTTGGTATCTTTCAATCTCAAATACATCAGCATTTTTTAATCGATTAATAACCTTTTGGGAAACTGGGTGATCCAAGACATCCCGCTCTACAAAAATACTATCTATCATGAAAGCTTCCAGTTTTTTGATGCTATTAAAAGCTCATTTTCAAGACTGGAAATTAATTCTGAGGCCGAATTCCCACCAGCAAGAGTACTTGTTAATTTTCTACTAGGAAATGCGGACTTCCATTTTCTATATGCTTGCAAAAATCTGTGCCTATTACTTTGAGTGAAGTGAAAAGTGTCAAAATACCGAAAAACTTCTTCCGATATAAACAGTCTTTTTTTCTCTTCTTTCACTAATTTCTCTATGACTAAAATAATTTCCTTCAACTTTTCCATATTTTGATAAATCAATTGCGAAATAGTCTCTTTTGAAACCAACCTCACGGGATGGTCTGGTGTGTCAGATACAATTTTCAAAACGAAAACCAATTCATTGCAGGAAAACGTTGGTGCCATCTCGCAAAAACCTGATGCTTCCATGTCAAAAAGAACAGTTTCTAAATACGCCATTTCTGGTTGGGAAACCGTATGTAGTGTTTGGCATTTAAGTATTTTTGATAACCGGACACCTGGGAAATAAGATTTTTTTCCTGCTGTATCATAAACCTTTATGGCTTGGTATAATTTCCCAATGGGTTGCGAATAAAAACCAGCAATTCCTAAGTTGATCCATCCTACGTAACTTTCGACATTTAACAACATTTTTAAACAGGTCGCTGCGGCTGCTGCTTTGGCTGGACCTATTCCTGATATTACAAGAGCATGCCCATTCTCTGGATTGAAATATACTGGGAAATTTAACTTGTTTGCATATCGCCGTAGATCTAATTCATCAATTATAGGCCTAGCTTCAGGTTCTAGTGCTATCACCCAGCAGACTTTGAGATCAAAGCTTGGCCTAGTGGGCAATTCAATCATCTTCGTCACCCATTAATATATTTTCCCAATACTGCTTCTTCTCAAGCATACTCTCTGCATAAGCAAATTTTTTTCGCTTTTGAGATCCATTTATCAAAATTGCCAACTTTAAGATAACTTCACGAATAGCGTCATTTTTGTAAACAAGTTCGATACCAGGTTCATTTAATAATTTCTCAATAGAGCGTATCCGAAATCTGTCCATTCCCCAATACGCACCTGAAAGTTGATCACTGTGACCTCCGTTTTTAATAATTAGAGGTTCATCAATAAAAATTACATCCTCTTTTGCACTATATCGCAACCAATAATCATAATCTTCACATGCTGGGAGATCCTCATCAAAAAATCCAAAATCTTTAAAAATAGATCTATGCATCATTGTTGAACTTGGAGATATGCAACAAAGTTTGAGACAGCTTCGGAATACGTTGCCCCCATGTTTCTTATGTTTTTTATGTTGGTTTACGCGGACCCCATTTCTCATCCAAATTTCGTCAGTATGGCATAGCCTAGTTTTAGTGTTATCATTTTTAAAAGCGGCTACCTGGCGATCAAGCTTACTTTTTAACCAAAGATCATCAGAATCTAACAGTGCAATATATTCACTTCTCGCCTCCCTTATACCTAAGTTTCTTGCAGCACTGACACCTCGATTCTCTTGAAAAAAATAGCGCAAGACTGTCTTCTGCGTGCTAATGGAATTAAACCCAAAATCACTCAGAATATTATAAGTTCCATCAGTTGATCCATCATCAACAACAATAATCTCACGTGCAGGCACAGTTTGAGCCAGAACTGACTGAACACATTCTGAGATGAAGTTCTCGCGATTGTATGTTGGAATTATTACTGAAACTTCTGACATTTTCTAACTATGTTTGCTCAACTCAAGCATAAGGCACTTCAGAATTAATCTACCTACCACAATCAGCGAAATTTGGTTAATATCATTCTTGGGCGCAAGCTCTACAATGTTAAGGCCAATAATTTTTCCTTTTTTTGATATTCCCTCAAAACAAGAAACGGCTTGTCTCCAATCAAGCCCGCCAGGCGATAGTGCTACAGTTCCTGGCAATATTGATGGGTCTAATCCATCTACATCCAAAGTTATGAAAAACTTGCCTGAATTAGGTAAGCTGCTCAAAAACCAGTCAATTCCTTTTTCATGAATATCTTTAGCAAGATAAATCTGCACTCCCCAGTTTATTGCATCATTTATATCTTTCTCAGTAGCACTTCCATAAGAACGAATACCAACCTGATGTATCGCAGAAACATGCGCCATTTCGGAAGCTCTTCGCATGGGACTCGAGTACCCATCCCTTTCCCCAAAACGTTCATTCTTCCAATCCATATGTGCGTCGATTTGAATGATCGTTAGATCATTCAGTGAGTCCAAGCCACGTAGGACTGGATTTGTTATTCCATCATCACCTCCAATCGAAACTGGAAAAATCCCTTTTTTAACTAGATAGCGTACAGCATTTTCTATTTCAGCGTAATGCTGATCAATGTCATTATCGTTAAGTGGAATATTTCCTCCATCAGCAACTGATATTGATGCAAGAGTACTGCCTGATGCTAGATCACTATCTACAGCTTGTGGGTCCACCAGAATCCTTGGTGAAGCATCTCGCAATCTGTCTGGAGCTGTCGATTGATTATTTGGAAATTGATCAGTGTTGTAAGGTTTACCAAACGGTGCACCAAAGACTACAGCCTGATGAGTGAGGTGAGTCCAATCTGAAATGACCGGTAAATCA
>PAHS01000025.1 GCA_002711145.1 Marinovum sp.
GTTTTCCTGAATTTTTTTGATACGTTGCATTGTTTTGGGATGGCTGAGTAACCAGGCAGGTTGCAAATTAGCGTTATTTCCGCTCAATTGTTCTAATTTTTCAAACATTGAGATTTGATGTTCAACGCCTATGCATGATTTCATCATTAATGCAGATGCGTATTCATCTGCTTCAAACTCATCTGATCTAGACAAACGGGCCATTAAAAGGTTTGAAAGTAAGTTTGCTAAAATACCGCCTATTCCAGGTAAAATTCTTGATAGAAGGGTGCCCAAGGCCATTCTAAGAGCATTTTGACCTGAGAAATCGATCATTCGTCGTTTCGAGTGGCCTAACGCAACATGACCTAATTCGTGCGCAATGACGGATGCCAATTCATTCTCTGTTACCTCACCAGCGGTAAATTTATCGTAAAAACCTCTTGTTATAAAGATTCTTCCATCTGGTGCCGCCAACCCATTCACTGGCTCAATCTCGTAAATGCTTACCGATATGCTTTCTAGATCAAGGGCATTTGCTAAGAGTTGAATCGGTCGAAGAAGTTGCCTATCTGCCANCAAGCTCGATTGACGTTTTAGTGTACGATTNAATTGCCAGGCAGATAACCTAAACATTACTAAACCATACACAAGCGGCAGTATTATCGGAATGAACTTTATCATCACTGTGATATGGTGTTTTAACACTATATTTCAACTTAAGTGCGAAGTGTTTTCATACCTTCGTCTATTCCATTTAAGTTAAGTGGAAACATTTTTGATTGAAAAATATCTTTTATCATTTCTACTGATTGAGTGTATTTCCACTGAGAAATAGGTAAAGGATTTATCCAAATATTGGATGGCCATTGGGATCGTGCTCGCTCAAGCCAAACTGATCCAGGCTCTTCGTTCCAATATTCATTTGCACCACCAGGATACATAATTTCATACGGAGACATTGAGGCGTCGCCTACAAATATACATTTATAATCTGAGCCATAGGTATTTAAAATCTCCCACGTACTTATTTTCTTTTCCCAACGCCTAGCATTGTCTTTCCATACTCCCTCATAAAGACAATTATGAAAATAATAGTGTTCCAGATTTTTAAACTCTGCATTGGCTGCCGAAAAAAGTTCCTCAACTAATCTTATATACGGATCCATAGATCCGCCAACATCCAAAAACAGAAGTAGCTTGACAGCGTTCCGTCTTTCTGACTGAGTTTTAACGTCCAAATAGCCCTTCTCAGCGGTAGATCGAATTGTTCCTTGAAGGTCTAGTTCATCTTCAGCGCCATTTCTTACCCATTGCCGCAAACGTTTCATAGCTACTTTTATATTTCGGGTGCCAAGTTCCACCGTGTCATCTAGATTTTTNAATTCACGTTTGTCCCAAACCTTAACTGCACGCTGGTGCCTGCTTTTATCTTGTCCGACTCTCACGCCTTCGGGATTGTATCCATAAGCGCCGAAGGGCGACGTTCCTGCGGTGCCAATCCATTTGCTACCTCCTTGATGTCGTTTCTCTTGTTCTTCCAGACGCTTTTTGAGAGTTTCCATTAATTTTTCAAATCCACCCAGCGCTTCAATTTTTTCTAATTCATTTTTGTCAAAAACTTTTTCTGTAAGTTTTTTAAGCCAAGCCTCGGGCACGTCCAAGGACTCAATGAGCTCCGTGATTGGCAAAGTTTCGATACCTGCAAAGGTTTTTGAAAAAGCTCTATCAAATTTATCTAAGTGGCGCTCATCTTTAACCATGATAATGCGACCAAGGTAATAGAATTGATTAACATCATGAGTACAAAGGCCGATTGAAACAGATTTAAGAAATGTTAAATATTCTCTTAAACTTACCGGCACTTTATGATGTCGTAAATTTTCAAAAAACTGAATAAACATATCTAAAAAATAGTTCTGTCCAGAATTACAGTTATTATCACTCCTATTATTGCATAGAACAGAAAGTAGCCTGCAGAATATTGGATTATATCAAGTCTCTTACCACCGCGCTTTTTTGCTAATCTAGCGCCCCAAATTCCTCCAATAATACCAAAAACAAGATACATTTATTTCTCCAAAAGTTATTTTTATTTTATCGCTGAGGTTTTAACGGTGAGTAGATTTATAAGTGTTAATATCGTGGGTTTTGCTGAGAGNTTGATGAAATCATCTTTGACTACGTGCCATAAAGGCCAAGCGTTCAAAAAGTTGTACGTCTTGCTCATTTTTTAACAGTGCTCCGTGTAATTNAGGCAATGAATTTTTACCGTCCTTGATAAGGTCATTTACACTTAGATCTTCTGCTAACAACAACTTTAACCAATCCAATGCTTCTGAGGTTGATGGCTTCTTTTTTAATCCAGGTTGCTCGCGCAACTCAAAAAATTGCCTAAGTGCAGTAGATAGGAGATTTTGTTTTATATTTGGATAATGAACACGAACTATTTTTTCTAACGTTTCTTGATCTGGAAACTTAATATAATGAAAAAAACAGCGTCTTAGAAATGCGTCGGGAAGTTCTTTTTCATTGTTTGAAGTTATAATGACCACTGGGCGTTTTTCTGCCGCCACATTTTCACCCGTTTCGTATACGTGAAAAGCCATCTTATCCAGTTCCTGCAATAGATCATTGGGAAACTCAATATCTGCTTTGTCAACTTCGTCGATAAGCAAAACAACCTTCTCCTTAGACTCAAAAGCTTGCCATAATTTACCTTTTTTTATGTAATTTGTAATGTCTTCGACTTTCTTATCGCCGAGTTGGCTATCTCTTAATCGGGAAATAGCGTCGTATTCATATAACCCCTGTTGCGCTTTTGTGGTCGATTTGATGTTCCACTCATATAATTGAAGTCCGAGGGAGCTTGCGACTTGCTTAGCAAGCTCAGTTTTTCCNGTGCCAGGCTCACCTTTTACAAGAAGAGGTCGTTCCAGGGTGACTGCTGCGTTTACAGCTATTTTCAAATCTTCAGTGGCCACATAATTTTGAGTACCATCAAANTTCATTTGGATCGCTTTCTGACTAAATTCACTATTCNATAGAATAAACAGATCTCTCGCACATAAATAAAAATCGTTCAATGTGCATCTTTGAGTAGTGACATTTTAATCCAATTGCTTTAACTGCCCAAGGATAGGTTTAATAAACTTTATAATTATTGGTTAAATTTTGGTTTAATGAACTGCTTGGGGGACAAAGCATGAAACAGGATAAAGTTTTTTCTGAAGATTATCTTCCGGTTAAGGGCGAGTCGTTTATGAATGATCGCCAATTAGAGTTTTTTCGGCGGAAACTGGTAAATTGGAAAAATGACCTCATGTCGGATTCTAAAGATACTATAGAAGGTCTCCAAGATAATACGCGTAATATTCCAGATATTGCTGATCGCGCTAGCGAGGAAACTGATCGCGCCCTAGAGCTAAGAACCCGAGATAGGCAAAGGAAGTTAGTATCAAAAATTGATGCGGCACTTCGTAGAATTGATGAAGGCGAATACGGTTATTGTGAAATTACTGGTGAGCCAATCTCATTGAAACGACTAGATGCAAGACCAATTGCAACAATGACGCTAGAGGCTCAAGAAAGTCATGAACGACGCGAAAAAGTCCACAGAGACGACTAGTAAGATTTTGTAGTACGTTTTCTAGTGCCCAAATGCTGGAAAAATCAAACCATATTATAATCATTGGGGCTGGCATAGGTGGTATGACTACAGCACTATGTTTGAGGCACTTTGGCATAAAGGCGAGCCTATACGAACGTTCATCCCAGGTTACAACAGCCGGTGCTGGGATTCAATTAAGCCCAAACGCTCACAGAGTACTGTCTTACATTGGGCTAACTGACAAAATTGCAGCGGTCTCAAGACGTTGTAAAGGCGTCAAGATTTTTGACTATAAATCAGACTCTCAAATGGCGCTACTTGATTACCTGAATTTCAAAAGTAATGACTTATTTTCCTTCTGCCACCGAGCAGATTTAGTCAGTATTTTGTATGAAGCCTGTAAAAAACAAGAGATCCCCGTCCATTTTAACAAGAAGTTTGAGAAAATTACTGACGGTAAAGCTATATTTTCCGATGGAGAGACGCTATTCGCCGATCTCATAATCGGTGCAGATGGTTTGCACTCAAACGCAAGAAAAATTGTGTTTGGAGAGGTTAAAGCTATTTTTACCAAGCAAATAGCTTGGAGGGCAATTGTGCCAAATTCAATTAATCAATGTGATTTTGCACACGTGATACTTGCTCCCAAACGACATATTGTAAGTTACCCAATTAGAGATGGCCGCCAACTTAACTTGGTCCTCATTAAAGAGCAAAATGACTGGCAGCCAGACGGTTGGAGGCATCTTGAAGATCCATCAGTGGTGAAAGAAAACTTCAAAGATTTCTCTGGTAAAACTGCCAAAATTATAGATTCTATAGAAGATGTATATAAGTGGGGGCTATTCAGGTATCCACTGAGAAAAAATTGGTATAAGGATCGAGTTGTTTTAATTGGAGATGCCGCTCATCCTACTTTACCCTTTTTAGCGCAGGGTGCTGCAATGGCGATTGAAGATAGTTTTGTTTTAGCATCTAAATTCTCAGAATTCCCAACTATACTTTCTGCTTTTACAGAATTTCAAAGCGATAGATTGCCGCGAGTGCAGCGCGTTATCAACGCATCGGCAAAAAATGCTCGTACTTTTCATTTATCAAATACAATAGCCAGACTGGTATTCCATACAATTTTGCAGCTATTTTCTAAATTTTTACCACGTCTACTTTTGAAACGTTTTAATTGGATTTATGATAAGGACGTGACAAACTAATATTTTTCTAAATGACTAAGTGTAGCAATTATCAAAGTTAAAAATTAAATGTCTAATTCGATCCAGATTGGAACATGATCCGATGGTTTTTCTCTAGCTCTAATATGTTTGTCTATTTGGCAATCCTTTAATAAATCTGCGCATNGGGGAGTAAGTAAAAAATGATCAATCCTTACACCGTCATCACGATCCCAAGCACCAGCTTGATAGTCCCAGAAGCTATAGTGTCCTGGACCAGCATTCTTTGCCCGAAAAGCCTCCGTAAAACCTAAATTAATTATTTTTCTAAATGCGGTTCGGCTTTCCGGTAGAAATAGTGCGTCTTTTTGCCAGGTGTTTATGTTTGCGGCGTCTTCATCCTGCGGAATTATGTTGTAATCACCAGCCATCAAAGCTGGAACTTCACTATTTATTAAATCTTTTGCTCTTTCGTAAAGTCTGTNCATCCAGGATAATTTATATTCGTATTTAGGCCCGGGTGTAGGATTTCCATTTGGAAGGTACAAATTACAAATTCNAATGGACTGATCGCAAACAATGGTGGCTTCCATCCATCTAGCTTGATCATCGTTTGTATCGCCTGGTAACTGGCAGACAACGTCTTCAAGTGGAAATTTTGAGAGTATAGCCACTCCATTAAATGACTTTTGTCCACTTACTTCCACATTATATCCTAGATTTTCGAAAAGGTCGGACGGAAAATTTTCGCCAACAGACTTTATTTCCTGAAGAAGGGCTACGTCTGGCTTTTCCTCGATAAGCCAAGTCATCAAAGCATTTGTTCTAGCTTTTATTCCATTAATATTAAAGCTGGCAATTTTTACCACGTGTTTATTCTCTATATCGAAAAACTAGTTCCGCAACCACAGGAGCTGGTAGCATTCGGGTTCTCAATTACAAATCGAGCTCCAATTAATTCATCAGCATAATCAATAATTGCATTTTCTAGGAATGGCAAAGAAGCCGCGTCAATGATTACTTTCTCGCCATCGCTTTCAATTACTAGATCTTCTTCAGTAGGGTTACCCAGACTTATTTCATATTGAAATCCTGAGCAGCCGCCACCCTCTACCGCAATTCTTAGAGCTTTTCCCTCGTTTGCTGCATTTATTTCGCTTAGCCGTTTAAATGCTCTGTTTGTTACTTTGGGAGGTAGATGCATCAATAAACTTTCAATACTATATGGTTAAGTAGCTCACATTAGTATATGCCTACACCACTCAATTTACAAGGAAGGCTTAGAAAAATGCAGGCAAATTTTGCGTCAGATCCTGCCCAGAGCCATGGTAGATTGCATAATGAAAAAAAAAGTAGCTTTCGTGATAATTTTCAACGTGACAGAGATAGAGTTATTCACTGTAGCGCCTTTCGACGATTAAAGCACAAAACGCAAGTCTTTGTTGAACATGAAGGAGATTATTACAGAACGAGATTAACTCATACAATTGAGGTTGCACAGGTCGCTCGGACAATTTCTTCTGTTTTGGGGCTCAATTCAGAATTAACGGAAGCAATTTCGTTAGCACATGATTTGGGGCATCCGCCTTTCGGTCATACAGGAGAGGAAACACTAAATAGCTTAATGGCAGAGTATTCAGGTTTTGATCATAACGCACATGCATTGAAACTTGTAACACTTATTGAGCGCCACTATGCAGCATTTGACGGACTTAATCTAACTTGGGAGACCTTGGAAGGTATAATAAAGCACAATGGCCCCTTGTTGAAGGGAGTTCCAGAGTACATTAGAAATTATGANACGTTGCATAAATTGAATTTATATGATTTTGCCAGTGCNGAGGCTCAAGTTGCTGCCATCTCNGACGATATTGCTTATAATAGTCACGATTTGCATGATGGCTTGAGAGCAAAGCTTTTTAGTATNGANGAGTTAGCTTCNTTGCCGCTATTGCGGGAATGTTTTCGGGAAGTCGATGAAAAGTATCCAAAAATTGATCAGTACCGAAGGCAGCACGAGTCACTAAGATATTTTTTAAGTATGTTGGTTGATGACGTGCTGAAAGAAGCAAAACAAACGTTTGCCAAACTAGCACCAAATTCCTCAGATGATTTAAGGAAAGCTGGCTTCAAAGTTATAAGTTTTTCTAAGGAATTAAGTAAAAATTTGGACGTAATAAGNAGTTTTCTTTTTGAGCGAATGTATAGNGCTCCAAGTGTGATGCAAATGCGAGATAAAGTTACAATAATTGTTAAAGATCTTTTTACAGCTTACAGCAATGATCCGAGTTTATTACCTCAAAAATGGCAGGATGGTCTCGCCTCTATGATCTCTGATGATAACATTGCAGACTTAGTTTGTGACTATATTGCTGGAATGACNGATCGTTTTGCAATTTCTCAGCATGAAAAGTTGTTTGGTAAGCAACTCAATCGTTCTGACAGTTAACCAAGNTTTTTAAAAGTTTACTTATAAATGTAGACCATTGAACTTTTTCAGTAGAGTGATAAACCGAAAATACCAAAGGATTTGACCAAATATGAATTTATTTACGCATGTTCGTGAAATTTTAATTGAGGTTTTGAAAGAGCTATCTGCCCAGAGTGTCTTACCTATTGATACAGATTTTTCGAATATTACGGTAGAGCCTCCTAAAGATAGTCGTCATGGTGATATGTCCACNAATGCNGCAATGGTTCTTTCAAAGTCAGTTGAAGTTAANCCNAGAGAATTNGCGCAAATTATAAGCGAGGCTTTGTCTCCAAAAGAAATTATTNNATCNGTAGATATTGCAGGTCCGGGATTCATAAACATTACTTTAAGTAACTNNTCCTGGCACGGTCTACTTTCTGCCNTTCTGATGAGTGGAGTAAANTTTGGCAAATCTGGTATGGGATCTTCTCAAAAGGTGAACGTAGAATTTGTTTCTGCTAATCCTACAGGTCCTTTGCACGTAGGTCATACNAGAGGAGCTGTTTTTGGGGATGCCTTAGCAAACCTTCTAGCATATTCAGGTTATGACGTTACCCGTGAATATTATATCAATGATGGTGGTTCTCAAGTAGATGTCTTGGCTAGNTCTATTTTCTTAAGATATCAGGAAGCGTTCGGCAAAGAGGTTGTATTTGAAGAGGGTACCTATCCCGGCGATTATTTAATACCAATTGCGAAAGCGTTGAAAGAAAAAGTTGGAGATCTTTACTTAAATAAACCTGAAGATAATTGGCTTCCTGAATTAAGAAACTTTGCAGTTGAGGCTATGATGAATTTAATAAGGNCAGATTTAGATCTTCTTGGGATAGAAATGGATACCTTCTTTTCTGAGAAATCTCTTTACGGCAGTGGAAAGATAGAGGCTGCTTTGGACCGTTTGAGAGATAATGGGCTTATTTATAAAGGTGTTTTGGAGCCTCCCAAAGGGAAGAAGNCAGATGATTGGGAGCCTCGAGAGCAAACATTGTTTAAATCTACTGAGCATGGCGATGACGTTGACCGGCCAGTCTTAAAGTCTGATGGAAGCTGGACTTACTTTGCCCCAGATATAGCGTATCATTTCGATAAAATAAGCAGAGGTTTTGATATCCTAATAGATGTATTTGGCGCAGATCATGGCGGTTATGTAAAAAGAATGAAAGCCGCTGTTTCAGCTCTTTCTAGCGGAGAAGTCCCACTAGATATAAAATTGTGTCAGTTAGTTAAGCTATATCAAAATGGTGAACCGTTTAAAATGTCGAAGCGTGCAGGCAATTTCGTGATGCTACGAGACTTGGTCGAACAGGTAGGCCCAGATGTGACACGATTTGTCATGCTCACTAGAAAAAATGATGCAGCACTAGATTTTGATTTTCAAAAAGTANTAGAGCAAAGTCGTGAAAACCCAGTATTTTACGTGCAATATGCACACGCGCGAATTAAGTCAGTAATTCGCAAGGCAGAGGCATTAAATNTGGATACTTCAGATTATGCTCTTTCTGAAGCAAATTTATCTAGTCTAACCCATGCCTCAGAATTGAGCCTTATCAAAAAGCTTGCAGAATGGCCCAGAATTGTTGAGCTATCGGCGCGATTGTACGAACCNCATAGACTTGCTTTNTACCTATTNGATTTATCGTCAGAATTNCATTCTCATTGGGGCAAAGGTGNTGAGAACCCNCATCTTAGATTTCTACAAAGTGACGATATGNCAATNACTAANAGCAAAATCGCACTTGCGCGTGCAGTTTCTATTGTTATTTCNTCAGGTCTTGCTATTCTGGGAGTNCAACCAGCAGAAAAAATGTAAAAAAATGATAATTCTGCGGTTNATGAGGCAAGGTTCCAGGTCATCCTGGTAAAGAGAGGTTTTAATGACTGAGCAGGTTTATCNAGCCGGCAGAGTAAATGTATCCNATACTGANACTCAAAAAAATAANTTATCTGTNATATCAATACTTGGTGCAATAATTAGCGTAAACTTAATGCTATGGGCAGGTTATTGGGCGTATAATATAATTTCGCGTGATATCAATGGAATTCCTATTGTCGCAGCTCAGCCAGGCCCACTGAGAGTTACTCCTGATTTTCCAGGAGGGATTGAAGCGGAAAACATTGAATTAGCTGTTACTAAAATCGCTTCACAGGAATTACCTCCCAATCCGCAAGCGGTTGAATTAGCGCCAAGTACAGCAAAATTAGTAGATGACGATATCACAATTTATCAAGCTCTAAAGCAAAAAAAGCTTATTGATAACCACACTTTCAAAAACCAACAAGGCCATGATGAAATAATTGAGGCTGAGCTTTTTAACAAAGTATCTTTTGGTGCATTAAAGCCATCTTCATTGAGTGAAAACTATACCATTGTNGATAATCAGTCTGAATTAGTAGCAGCNGCCCTTGCTCTAGCNNTAAAGCCAAGCAGCCAAAGTNCAGCAAATAGTGCTATNTCTGCGAACATTAATTCACGGATTATGAAGCCTAGGCCTAGACCAGGTTCATTGCTTNCTAAGAGTTCTTTGTTCAAAAATCCGAATGTTATTCTTCCAGTCCTAGGAGTCGTTGAAAGGGGGCTCGCAGTAGTTCAATTTGGAACCTTTGAAACAGAAGAAGTTGCCTTTTCAGAGTGGGGTAGGCTTGGTAAAAACTTTGCAGTTATTTTGGATGGCAGGCCAAAATATGTGGAACGTATTCAGAGAAATGGTAACGAGATGTATCGTCTGAGACTTGGCGGTTTTGCAAATCTTGATGATGCAAACCGGTTTTGCTCTGCTGTAATTTCCGAGGAAAATTGTGTTCCAGTNATAGCCAAGTAATTTATGNTAATTTCTTTAGCAATTTCTTGAATAAAGAAATTCTTTCATTCAATTACTTGACATCTTTGCTTTGTGAGATCAGCCTCGAATTATGCCTACAAGAGTAAAGTATGAGTGATAAATCTAACTTAGAATTTTTTCCAGAAAACGATTATATTACCGAAACTTCTGCGGATAATTTAGTTATAAATGTGGATGGTTTCGAGGGTCCTTTAGATTTGCTACTGGCTTTGTCACGAACGCAAAAAGTAGATTTACTAAAAATCTCTATTTCCCAACTAGCAAGTCAGTACCTAGCATTCGTAGCAAAAGCAAAAGAATTTCGGATTGAATTAGCCGCTGATTATCTAGTAATGGCAGCATGGCTTGCATTTCTTAAATCGCGATTGTTACTTCCTGCTGATCCGGGCGATGATGGGCCCTCAGGGGAAGAATTAAGTGCAATTCTAGCGTTTAGATTAGAGCGATTACAAGCTATGAGAAATGCTGGTGCCAAGTTAATGGCTCGAAATCAATTGGGTAAAGAGTTTTTTTCAAGAGGTCTTCCTGAAAACTTAGAGAAGAAGCGCAAAATTAACTATACTCTAANTCTTTTTGAGTTAATGCAAGGATATGCAAGAATTCGCACACGGGATGAATTCANACCTTTCAATGCTGATAGAGAAAATGTATTCACGATGGAGGCCGCTTTAGATAGAATGCGAAAAATGTTAGATTTTTCTGGAGAATGGAGCGATTTGATGAGTTTTTTGCCGGAGGAATGGCAAAATGAACCAAAGCGGGTGAGGGCAGCTACTGCCGCAACATTTGCAGCCACCCTTGAGTTAGTAAAGGCTGGAAATGTCGAACTAAGACAAGCAGAAACCTTTGCTAAAATTGAACTTAGAANAAGGGCTGTTGAATGATTGATCCTTCAAAAAAACTCTCACCAGAGCAAAAAGAGAGTAAAACTAGTCAGGCACATCTTTTTGATGCGCCATCCATAGTGGAACAGCGACGAATGGTTGAAGCAATCCTGTTTGCGTCTTCCGAACCGGTTAGNGTTACTGAGCTAGAAAGTCGAATGCCACAAGGCTCAAACCCTGGTTCCGTGGTAGACGAATTAAAGACAGAATATAGCCATCGTGGGGTTAATCTTGTCAAAGTTGGAGGTGGTTGGGCTATGCGCACTAGTCCCGATCTTAGCTTTTTAATGAGAAAAGANACGGTAGAAACGCGTAAGTTAAGTCGTGCTGCAGTAGANACTTTAGCTATAATTGCTTATCATCAGCCGGTGACGCGATTAGAAATTGAAGAAATTAGAGGTGTGGGGGTGTCAAAGGGTACTGTAGATTTATTGCTAGAAATGGATTGGATAAAATTTGGAAGACGAAAAATGACACCAGGACGACCAGTCACTTTCGTTGTTACGCAACATTTCTTGGATCACTTTGGATTAGAAAGTGCTAAAGACCTTCCTGGACTNAAAGAACTAAAATCTGCTGGCTTATTAGAAAGTACTATTCAAAGCGGCAAAGACAGCAATGATGATAATATTGAAGAAGAAGCTGATTTACGTGATGATATGGATCAGCCAGAGCTCTTTGTGGAGTAGGTCTTTATGACGAACTTTAAAATTTAGCCAATTTTCATAAAGTGTTTTGACAATTTAAGCCCTTGTCCTTGATAGTTTGATTTTAATCCTTGACCATACAGCTTTGTNGGTTGATGTGACATACTTTCGTATAATAATCGTCCTACAACCTGGCCGTGCTCAAGTACAAATGGAGCTTCATGGCATCTTACTTCCAATACTCCACGTGCGCCTGATCCACCTGCCGAATGGTGACCAAAACCTGGATCAAAAAATCCTGCATAGTGAACTCGAAATTCTCCAACCATAGCAACATATGGAGCCATTTCAGCAGCNTATCCAGGNGGTATGTGTACANTCTCACGACTAACCAGTATATAAAANGCTCCCGGGTCTAANATNATCTCCCCGCAAGAAGTCCTTATCTCATCCCAAAATTCAGTGGGATCATAATGATCAATTAGGTCTAAATCTATTATTCCAGTGTGGGGTTTGGCTCTATAACCNACTAGATTNCCATGTGATGGCTGTAAATCTACAGAAAACCCTANTCCATCATCGATGATCGCATCTCCGGGCACAAGCTTTTCTTTTGCGTGGAGTGCCTTTAAACTCTCATCATTTAATGTAGTGTTTTTATTTCTAAATCTGATCTGATTAAGTTTCATTCCTGTGCGTACTAAAACGGAAAAAGAGCGTGGGCATATCTCAGCATATAGTTTTCCACTGTATCCACTTGATATTCGATCAAATTCCTCTCCAGAATCTGAGATTGTTCTGGTCAACAAATCAAGGCGTCCAGTTGAACTTTTAGCGTTTGCTGCCGCCTGAATATCTGTTGGTAATTTAAGCACTTCGAGCAGTGGTACTAAATAAACGCACCCTTTCTCTAAAACTGCTCCTCCTCGTAGATCAATTTCGTGCATTTGTAGCGATTTTAACCGCTCTTCGACCTTTTCGCGATTTCCTGGCAAAAAAGACGCTCTGATACGGAAGGCCTTGCTACCTAATCGCATGTCAAGGCTTGCGGGCTGTATTTGTTCAGACTCTATAGGGACATCTGAACTGATTGCGCCAATTTTAATGAGTTTCTCTATCTCTTGATTTGGGAGTACTCCAATCATTTAAAGTACTTTCACCATTGACTGAATTTTTTTATTTTGCGCATAATGTTATCTTACTCAACACAGACTAACCCGACGTTAATGATTTTGCTAACATTGTTAATACTGGCAGGCAACATATAAGTTTTTATCGGGTTGCTGTGCAAAATATCACTGAAATTTTGTATTACGCCGCTAATTAATTTTGGTCGGGCTAGCAGGACTCGAACCTGCGACCTTCCGTCCCCCAGACGGACGCGCTACCAGGCTGCGCCATAGCCCGACAAATTACAAACGACGTATCAGTTTTCTACCTATACGCAAGTTAAAATTTCTCATATTTCATTTCCAGGACAATGTTAGTTTTTTCAAATCATTCATAATGGGTAACATTCTGTTTATTTGTTCTTTATTTAAACTCTCAATTTTGGCAATCAAAAATGATGAGGATAATTTCTGCTTACTTGTTACTTCAAACGGTTTTGTATCGTCTTTCTGATTTTGGGCTTCAAAAAAGTCGAAGAGCCCTGGTTGTTCGGAAACCTGTTTAGATGATACCGCTATATCACTGGCGGATGAGATATTTTTTTCATCCTGCACTAGAGAAGCTGCTTTAATATTAGCTTTTATTGGATTTTCTAACTCAACATCTTTTTCGTACACTTCTAAATCTAGCGGCCGAGAAAGGCCTACAACGTAGTTTAACCCTTTTTCGCGTAAAACTTGCTTTGCTCCCTTTATAGTATGCCCCTCAATATGAAGTAGCTGCTTTATACCGCCAATTAANAGCATATCCTTTGGTCGGTAATAACGCCTTCCGCCAGAGCGTTTGGTTGGTTTNATCTGACTGAATTTACTTTCCCAAAACCTAAGCACATGAGTTGGAGTCTTCAGCCAGTCTGAAACTTCGCTTATGTTTCGAAAAGCTTTTGCAGATTTTGACATAGTTTATAAATAACCTACTTTATGTTCCCTCTGAAACTCTGTCTTTCATTAAATGAGAAGGCCTAAAGGTAAGCACTCTGCGGGGAGGTATGGGAGCTTCCTGTCCTGTTTTAGGATTACGTCCAACTCGTGCGCTTTTTTGACGAATACTAAATGTACCAAATGATGAAATCTTAACCTGCTCACCCGCAACGACTGATGCACAGATTTTTTCAAGTACGCTTTCTACTAAGTCTGCTGACTCGTTTCTGGATAGTCCTAANTCTCGGAATACAGCCTCACTTAAATCCATTCGCGTTAGTGTCTTATCATTCATATTANACCCCCCATTCAGTTTAATTGTAATGCTCACAAATTTAGTAAGTCAACTGAAATGGAGTTAAGCTGGGAAAAGTTTTCAAATTTTTTAATATTTCCTAATTTACCACCTTATGATTAAAGACCCCCAAGCGAGTCCACCGCCAATGGCTTCGGTAACTATCAAGTCATTTTTCTTTAAAAAACCATTTGTTTTTGAAACAGAGAGTGCCAGGGGAATAGAGGCAGCGGAAGTGTTGCCATGGTCCTGTACTGTGGTTAAAATTCGCTCTTTTGGGAGNCCCATTTTTTTGGCTGTTCCATGAATGATTCTGATATTGGCCTGATGCGGGACAATCCAGTCAATTTCGTCGATGGTAACTCCCGCTGTTTTCATTGAATTTTCGGCGGTCATGGCCAATTTTTCGATTGCATGTCTGTAAACTTCTTTACCATGCATCCTTAAATAGCCTGTAGACTGAGTGGATACACCTCCATCTACATATAAAATGTCTTTCAATCTTCCATCTGAGTTTAAATCAGACGCTAAAATCCCACGATCCGATTTATCCCCGTTCCCACTTTCTGCACTTAAGATAACAGCTCCTGCACCATCTCCAAATAGCACGCACGTAGATCTATCTTGCCAGTCCATTAATTTAGAAAATGTCTCTGAGCCAATAACTAAAACCCGTTCTGCTTGTCCNGAGATTATNAGCGCATTTGCGTTTGCTAAAGCAAACACGAAACCAGCGCAAACAGCTTGAACGTCATATGCAAACCCTTTGGTCATTCCAAGTTTCGCCTGCACCATAGTTGCAGCTGAGGGGAAGGTAAGGTCCGAAGTTGAAGTGGCTAGTATGATTGCGTCTATATCATCAGCAAGTAATTTAGCATCCTCTAAAGCCTTTTTAGCTGCAAATGTAGCCATGTTAGAAGTAGTCTCGTCTTGGCTTGCAAAATGTCTACGTCGTATTCCAGAGCGACTAGAAATCCATTCATCAGATGTATCCAGAGTTTGTTCAAATTCAGAATTTTCAACTATCCGTTTTGGCAAATAGTGTCCACATCCTTTTATCACAGCACGAACTGTCATTAATTATCCCAAATTACTTATCTGCATCTTCATGCATATCGTTATCTATTGCTCCTGCGTATGCAACCCGCGCAGCTACTTTTTGTGAAAAATCATTCCTGGACAGCTCGAAGGCTAATTTAATTGCAGCCTCAATACCTGTTGCGTCTGCGGAACCATGAGATTTTACAACCGTACCATTAAGGCCCAAAAATACTCCACCATTGACTCTTCTTGGGTCAATTCTCATTTTAAGCCTATTCAAAGAGGTNAAAGCTAAAAGACTTGCGAGCATTGATAAGGGCGAGAATTTAAAGGCCTCTCGCAGTAAATAACCAATAAGACTTGCAGTTCCTTCTCCTGTTTTGAGTGCCACGTTTCCAGTGAAGCCGTCAGTTACAATAACGTCTACTTTGGAGCCAGGAATATCACTACCTTCAACGAAACCTTCAAAACTGAAGTTTGCCTCTTGTTGGCATTGCTCAATTTTCGAAAATGCTTCTTTCAGTTCGTTTCTGCCTTTATGTTGCTCAGTCCCNACATTAAGTAAACCGACACGCGGAGTTGTTACACCTAATCCATTTCTGGCGTAAGAGACACCCATTAAAGCATATTGTAGTAAATCTTTAGCATCGGCTTTAATATCGGCGCCGACATCCAACATTACATTGAAGCCCATTGGGTTTGACGACGGCCAAAGTATGGCAATTGCAGGACGGTTTACCCCAGTAAGTTTTCTCAGTCTTAACATACTCAGCGCCATTAAGGCTCCAGTATTGCCGCAAGAAACACAAACGCTGGCACTACCATCCCTTACAGAGTCTATTGCTGACCACATAGATGTCTCCTTACCATGCCTGATTATATGGCTAGGCTTATCCTCCATTTTTACAACTTCGTTACTGTCAATTACCGTTACTCTGCCGGATAGTGAGTGGCGTTTACTCACTAATTTTTCCAGTTGTTTACTTGGACCATGCAAAAGGAAGTGTATACCAGCNTTTTTTCTTGCAGCACGGACAATTCCAGCTATGACAGCTGTTGGGCCTAAGTCACCCCCCATTGCGTCAATACTTATAGTTGTGCTTGGATGCACGACCTCTGAATGTCTATTTACGGTCGTGTGCATAACGCTTTCCTTTACTAGGAACTAGGCCGCGTCGTCGTCNAACTCAATTTCCTCAGTCATAGGTATTACTTCTTTGTCTCCATAGAAGCCACAAGACGAGCATATGTGATGAGGACGTTTCAATTCTCCACAATTTGGACATTCATTAGGATTCCCAGCCTTTAGAGCATCGTGAGCTCTACGATTATTTCGTCTGGATTTTGATACTTTATTTTGCTGAACAGCCATGTCTAAAACTCAGTATTATTGGGGGTATAGCCCACGGTTAACTTTTATCCCTGCGCAATACATCTATTCGGTACCCATATACAACCCAATTTTTTTTATTTTGCCAATTTAGTGACTTTTAAAGAGGGTATATTGCTATTTTAACTTTTCTTTAAGTGTGCTCAAAATTGCGAAAGGGTTTTGTTCATTTTCTATATCACCCAGGCTATCATCACCTAACGAAATCGACAAATAGTCTGTATCATTTGATCTCGGATAGTCTGGCAGTGCTAATGCGAGAGTTTCTAATGCTAGTAAAGATAAATCTAGCGTATCAGTTAAAGGTTCTAATGTTTCATCCAATTCCATATTGACATCTAGCCCCTCATCTTTTTCTAATGGAGATATTTCTGTTATCGGTACATAAACACGTTTTACATCTTCATCTAAACGGCATTTCACTGCCTCTTGTGTAACTACGCATTTTTGAACTACCGAAGCCCCCAATTTTCCTGATAATAACCATTTATTTTTTCCATGAGCACTAATTTTCCCTCTGAAGTCTATTTTCCCTAGCGATATAAGATCCAGCTGCTCAGCAATCTTAGAGTTTGAAGCAACATTAGATTGCCATCGGAAACTGTTACCTTTGACAGTACTTAAATCAGATATTTTTATAATTTTATCAAAAATTTCGCTTTTGGGCATTTATAAATTTCTTCCATTATTGCAATAAACCGTCAACATGATGTAATTGAGGGTAATATTATACTTTAATCAAGTCAGGAATAATTGATGAACGGACTTTTTAAAAAGGTTTTCTGTGTTATCTTAATTTTGGTTGGTTTCAGTTGCTCCCAACAATTTCGTAATCACGGGTACATACCTAGTGAAGAAGAATTATCAATAGTTTCTGTATCAGAAGACGACAAAGATAGTGTTATTCAAAAACTTGGCACTCCATCAATTGGCGGCGTTTTGGATGATGGTAATATTTATTTTGTCCAGACCAAAGTCTTAAAAAATTCCATCAGAGCTTTAAAGCCAGTTGATCGGCAAGTCCTCGTCCTGTCTTTCGATGAAAATAGTCGGCTAGATAATATTCAGAAATTTGGCCTCGAGAAAGGAAAAATAGTTATCTTAGAATACCGTACGACCCCATCTGGATTAAAAAACATGTCATTTCTTTTTAGGTTATTTCAAAATGTTGGAGGCCCATCTGCGGAGTCCCTTTTACAATAACTTGCAACCCATGTTTCTTTACGTATCCAAAGATCTGTATCCGTTTNCGCAAGATAGCATTTAGATGAAGTACTACCATCCTAAATTTGATCTTGAGCAAGCTTTCCAGCCTGTTCATTTGGAAGAAGCTCAAGCATTTAGGTNTAAAGCATTTGGGGNGGCAANTGAGACTGGTCTTGAGTGTGATGAGTATGATAAAAAATTCAAGCATATATTAATTCGTGATAGACAGAACAGAAGAGTAGTTGGATACTTTCGTTATATTTTCTACAAATCTGGTGCACTTGTTCAAAACGGATACTCTGCCGCTTATTATGACCTGAAAAAAATTGAAAGCTTTGATCAGCCATTACTAGAGGTAGGACGAGTTTGTACGGACCCATCTCTTAAAGACCCAGATATATTGAGATTAGTTTGGGCCTACTTGGCAAACTGCATAAAATTAAAAAAGATTGCTTTCATATTCGGGTGCTCTTCATTTGAGGGCACCGATCAGAATAAATATACAGATTCTTTTGCAGTTCTTCAGTTACGTCATTTGGGTCCCAAAAATTTATTACCCAGTATTAAGTCACCGGCTGTTTTCAAATTTGCAAAAGTGCTTAAAGCTGATCCAAACTTCAAAATAGCGATCTTAAAAATGCCTTCTCTTTTAAGAGCGTATCTTTTAATGGGGGGCTGGGTAAGTGACCATGCGGTAATCGATAAAAAGTTAAATACGCTTCATGTTTTTACTGGTTTAGAGGTGAGTAAAATCCCCAATGCAAAGAGACGGTTTTTATTGAAGAAACCTTGACCTGTTTATTTTTCTGAATTAGCTCAATTTTTTATGAGCGTGCCTTTAATCCAGTTACATCAAGTTTGCCTAGGTTTTGGTGGGTTTGACGTATTCAAAAATATAGATCTAGTTTTGAATGTAGGAGCTCGTTGTTGTCTGGTTGGAAGAAATGGCTCCGGTAAATCAACCCTTTTTAAACTAATTGCTGGTGAAATTGCTCCAGACGCTGGTGCGGTTGCAATCCATAAAGGTATTCAAGTACGGCTCATGGAACAGGATCCAGAACTTTCTAAATTTACCACTTTAGGAGACTTTGCTTCAAGCAGTTTGGGTAGTAATGAAACTTATAAAATTGATGCAATAAGTAATGGCCTAAAACTAAATCTTCAACAAGAGGTTAAGCTTGCCTCTGGAGGAGAAATTAGACGAGCAGCTTTGGCGAAAGTAATAGCTGAGGCTCCAGACCTGATGCTTTTGGATGAACCCACCAATCATCTGGACATCGAAAGTATAAAATGGTTAGAGACCGAGCTTAAAAATTTAAAGTGTGGAATAGTAATTATTAGCCATGATCGAGCATTTCTGCGCTCTGCATCAAAAACCACTTTATGGTTAGACAGAGGAGTTCTTCGAAAGAGCGAGAGAAATTTTGCTGAATTTGAAGATTGGCGGGACAAAATTTGGACTGATGAAGATGCGAAAAACCATAAAATTAGGCGGCGCATAAAAGAAGAGTCCATTTGGGCAGTAGAGGGTATCTCAGCAAGGCGAAAAAGAAATCAAGGCAGATTGAAAGCGTTGATACAGCTTAAGCAAAAGTATGGTTCGCAAATAAAGCGGCAAGATACTTCAAAAATGTCCTTCAAGTCTGATGAAATCTCAGGACGAAAGATATTGGAGGCACGAGGCATTAGTAAAAACATTGGTGGAAAGCTAATATGCAGCAATTTTAACGTCACCGTGACCCGAGGAGAGCGGATTGCATTAGTTGGGGCAAATGGAATTGGAAAGACAACACTTCTCAATATGCTTTTTGGAGATATACCTCCCGATACGGGTACAATAAAAAAAGGAACTAATTTAAAAGTAGCTAGATTTGAGCAAAATAAAAGCAATCTGAATCTAGATGCTAGTTTATGGGAAAACTTGATAGATGATCCTGAAACTGCTCTTCCAGGCAGATCTGATCACATATTGGTAAAAGGGGTGCCGAAACACGTTGCTGGATATTTAAAAGAGTTTCTGTTTGACCCTAGCACTATCCGAGCTCCAGCCCGTTCTCTCTCTGGAGGTGAAAAATCCAGGCTAATTCTTGCAAAACTTATGGCCAAGACAAGTAATCTTTTGCTGTTAGATGAGCCAACAAACGATTTAGACATAGAGACACTAGATCTACTTCAAGAAATACTGTCTGAGTATGATGGTACAATTATTTTGATCAGTCATGATAGAGATTTCGTTGACCGCGTCGCAACGCGAATTTTATTTTTCGATAAAAATAGTAAAATTATAGATTTTACAGGAGGTTATGAGTCATACTTAAACAATTATTCTAAAGTTGATAATCGGTTGGATAATGTTGCTAAACCTGCAAGATCAAAAATTGGAGCGGGTGTACCAACAAAAAAGAAAAGCACGAGTTTATCATTTACTGAGCAACATAGGCTTATCGAGATTTCCAGAGAAGTTAAAAAACTTGAATCAGAGGTAAAGAAATTAGAAGACTTTTTATCCACCGAAGACGTTTTCCGGGCTGACAGAGTAAAATTTGATAAAGCTTCTAGTGCTTTGTTGGGGCGAAAGCTTAAGATGGACGAACTGCTAGAAGAGTGGCTGCTTCTTGAAGAAAAAAAGAGCTGAAATACTAACTTTTATATAATAGTTTAAATGGCTCAAAATTAAAAGTTAGTTAAGTTTTTTGATCCAGGTATTGTATATGAATCCCAATAAAGAGACTGTTATTATAATCCTAAAAATATGATGCGCGCTTACTAAGGCTGGGCTCGATGCCACTGATAGCGCTATTAATGACATTTCTGTCACACCGCCGGGAGCAAACGATATAAAAAGTGTAATGGGAGTTATTACGGATAAGTATTGGAGGGCCATTACAAATAGGAATGCCAGTATGAGCATTGAAATTACTGATATTAATGACAAGCGAGTTGCAGTCCAAAGAATATTTTTATCCATACCAAAGAATCTTGCACCTAAACTAGTTCCGATAATGATCTGAGCGACTACGATTAGTATGTCTGGAAGAAAAATTCTATAATTCATACCAACGGAAAATAAGGCGGTCACGAGCATAGGACCCAACAGATGACCTGCTGGCATCCTCAGCTGGGATCCCAAGCCTAAACCCACAGCTATAAAGGTTAAAATATAAATCAGGTCAATTACTGCAATGTTTGAATTTTCGTTTACGGTAGTTCCAGAAGCACTACCCACTGGCCCGCCGAACCAAACTGAAATTATGATTGGTACTAGAATTATTACCAAAATAATTCGCAGGAATTGCTGAAGCGTTACAATTTTTATTTCTCCGCCATATTGTTCAGACATAGCAATACTTTCCATTAAACCACCAGGTGCTGACGAAAAAAATGCTGTAGCTCGATCATATTTTCCAAATATCAAGAAAATTTTATAATTCAAAAAATGAGCACACCAACTAAAAATTAATAAGCCAAATATGCTTGGAATGTACGTGGTGACTTGTCTCAAGAGATCTGGAGTAACCTGTGATCCGATCATTACTCCGATTACGGCTATGAAGCATTTTCTTAATTTCTGAGGAAAAGCATAACTTGGAGGAGCTATTTTATCTCCAAATTTAATTGACCACGCTGCACATGCTAAAAGTGAGCCTATCATCCATGGGATAGGAAGGAGTGTCTTGGAGGCCAACCATCCTGCTGTGACTCCAAACACTAATAAAAGTGCTGTATAAAAAAGTCTACTTTTCAATAGAATTTCCTTTATAAAAAGTCATATAGCTGGAAACTTTTATCTTGAAACCGAATGAAAGGTTAACTTTCTCTATCGTATTTTTTTAGAAACTGAAAGAAGGATAGAGTATCAGGATGTCTATTTTCTAGGGCAATTGTGTATGCATTCACCATAAAGAAACAAGCCTTGTCTGAGTTGGATGAATTATACGCGGCCTCTGCGTATAATTCTGCCAATTTGAGACCGTCATTATTTTGGTGAGCAACTAAAATTTCTACCTCCAAATTCGTTTCAGTCTTTTTGTTTGCGTCCATTTTGGATCTCACTTGCTACCCAGTAGTGAAAACAATGAGTGGGGCTATCCATTACAGGAGAAAACCGACCGCCATCAAACTTTACAGCATGACGCCCCTTCTGCATGCCTTGGACCACTGGAACGTCCTCCTCAAATACGTTCTTCCATAATTTCATATTTTCGCGTCGCAACTGTTTTGAAGTGTTTTTGCAAGAATAAAATAAGTGAACGTGTTCATATGTTTTTTCAGGGCCATCTGGTATGAGAATTATTGCAAACGTATGATCCCTGTGTACACCTAGGAGTACATTTGGGTAGACTGCAATATATTCAGCAGCTGTATCCCATTTATCATTTAAATTAGGAAAATCTGGAAAACTATTGCCCTCTTTATCCTCCAACTGCTTATAAACTTTTGTTCCTTGTCCAGAAAATATATTTTTATGCTCAATATGATAATGATCTTCAAGCCTTGAGTAGGTGTTAAGTCCAGGGTGAACCCACGGTAAATGATAACTTTCGCAATAATTCTCGACTGCCAATTTCCAATTGGCAGCTACCTCAATCGTGAATGAACTCTCACTTCCTCCATGAAAAAGAGGCCTGTCAAAATCTGCCCACCGATCTATCAAATCTTTCATGCTGTCTTCAAAATTTGGAGCGGTGTCGGACAGATTTATCCATATAACTCCCATCCATACGTGACTTCGAATTTCAGTTAAACCTAGATTAGACCTATCTATTGATCCATGCAGGTTCCTTCCTGGTCCTCCTACATGAGGTGTACTTATTAGGTGCCCATCTGTGGAGTAACACCAACTATGATAGGGGCAACGGATGGCTCCCTTTATAGATTTTGCTTGTTCTATGAGTATCATACCACGATGCCGGCAGGTATTTTGAAAAACCCTAACTCTGTTTTCTTTAGTGCGAACTATAAACAAAGGAGTACCTTGAAAATTAATTGGCACCGCGTTCCCAACACTTGGAATTTCAGCAGCTACCGCGAGACCGCTCCATTTGTTGAACAGCAGAATGTCTTTCTCTTCTTTAAAAACTGATGGGCAAGTGTAGTGCTCATTGGGAAGACCGTTTGCATCTTCTACTGGTAAACAAACTCGGTTTAGTATAGCTCTCTTTTCCATTTTAGCCTTACGTTTTCATATGTTATAAAGTTAAACGCCATTTTGGGCTAGCCCAAAACGACAAATGATTAAATTGAAAACGACAGGGTATTTAATTATGTGGGTTAGCCGCGAGAGAGAGCTGCTACACCTGTTCGGGCTATCTCTATCAGACCTAATGGACGCATCAATTCAGCAAATGCATCAACCTTTTCGGGAGCGCCGGTGATTTGAAAGGTAAAGTTATCTAGGGTGCTGTCAACAACATTTGCTCTAAAAATATCAGCCAGACGTAAAGCTTCTACTCTTTTTTCCCCTTTCCCTCCAACCTTAAGCAGGGCAAGTTCTCGTTCCACGTGAGGCCCTTCAACCGTTAAATCATGTACCTCATGCACGGGTACAATTCTTCCGAGTTGTGCTTTAATTTGTTCAATAACCTGTGGCGTGCCTGTGGTAACGATCGTAATGCGGCTTAGATGTCCTTCATGATCAACCTCTGCGACTGTGAGGCTGTCTATATTGTAACCGCGGCCTGAAAAAAGCCCTATTACCCGAGCAAGAACTCCAGCTTCATTATCAACTAAAATTGTCAGGGTATGGGTCTGTATCTCATCGCCAAAACTTGACCTTAGATCATAGGCAGAATGCTTGCTTGATCCTTTTTTTATTTTTAAAGCTGACATCTTAAATCCGTAAATTTATAAATCATACTAATACCGCCCCAGAGCTTCCGATGGCATCATCGGTTTTTGCCTCTCCTAGCAACATTTTGTTATGTGGCTCCCCAGATGGTATCATTGGGAAGCAATTTTCATGTTTTTCGACTAGGCAATCAAAAAGCACTGGGCCGTCATAAGAAAGCATTTCTAAAATAGCATCATCTAGATCTGCTGGATCGGAGACCATAATGCCTTTAGCACCAAATGCATCTGCCAATTTCACAAAGTCGGGCAGTGCATCAGACCAGCTGTGGGAGTACCGTTCGCCATGTAATAATTCTTGCCACTGTCTTACCATGCCCAATCTTTCATTATTCAAAATAAATTGCTTAACAGGCAATTTGTATTGAATCGCAGTACCCATCTCTTGCATATTCATCAGCCAGCTAGCTTCTCCGGCTACATTAATAACTAAGGCATTCGGATGAGCAATTTGAACGCCTATTGATGCAGGAAAACCATATCCCATAGTTCCGAGTCCACCAGAAGTCATCCATTGATTGGGTTCTTCAAAACCGAGGAACTGTGCAGCCCACATTTGATGCTGACCCACCTCCGTGCAAATAAACCGATCTGATCTATTACGAGTAAGCTGTTCAAGACGTTCAAGAGCATATTGGGGTTTGATTGTCTTCGCGCTATTTTTATAGTTCAGGCATTTAACTGATCGCCATTCATCTATTTGACCCCACCATTTATCAATAGCTACTGAGTTAGTCTTTCGACCTCTTGCTTTCCACATATTCAGAACATCGTCTAGCACGTGCGCAATATCGCCAATGATTGGAATATCAACATGAATTACTTTATTGATAGACGATGGGTCGATATCAATATGTGCTTTTTTAGAATTTGGACTGAATGCATCTAGTCTACCAGTAATTCTATCATCAAATCGAGCGCCTATGTTTATCATTAGATCACAATCATGCATTGCCATATTCGCTTCGTAAAGCCCGTGCATTCCGAGCATGCCAAGCCAGTTATTACCGGAGGCTGGATAGCACCCTAGGCCCATCAATGTGGACGTGATTGGGAAGTTAGTGCTTTTTACTAATTCCCTGAGAAGTTGACTTGCCCCATTACCAGAGTTTATTACGCCTCCACCCGTATATAGGACTGGCTTTTCGGACTTCTCAATTGCTTCAACTAGCTTGGTAATTTGTTCAATATCACCTTTTAATTTTGGTCTATATTGAGAGGTTGGTACCTTTTTAGAAGGTACGTATTTGCCAGATGCAAATTGAATATCTTTTGGAATGTCAACTAACACAGGGCCTGGGCGACCAGATTTTGCAACATGGAAAGCCTCATGTAAAATCGGTGCTAACCGATCGGTTTCCTTAACTAACCAATTGTGTTTGGTACACGGCCTCGTGATACCCACAGTGTCAGCTTCCTGAAAGGCATCTGAGCCAATCATAAATGTAGGTACTTGTCCAGTGAGAACAACCAGAGGAATAGAGTCCATTAGTGCGTCTGTTAATCCTGTAACAGCGTTGGTAGCGCCTGGCCCGGAAGTTACCAAAACCACTCCAGGTTTGCCGGTTGATCTAGCGTAGCCTTCTGCTGCATGGACTGCACCCTGTTCATGCCGCACAAGTATATGTCTTATCTCATTTTGTTTGAAAATTTCGTCATATATTGGAAGCACTGCTCCGCCAGGGTACCCAAATACAGTATCAACACCTTGATCTATAAGGGCCTGAACTACCATCTTGGCTCCAGTCATTTGGCTTGTCATAAAGAAACTCCCACTCTTATTTAACACAAACAGTAAAACGATAAAATTTCGTATAAACTAGTCGCAAACGCCAACATAAGAATAACAAAAAGATTGGTCAACAAGAAATGGTCCTGTTAAAGTATAAACTAACGATTTTTTTTAACTTTGTTACAAATAATGTTCGATTTTAGTAATATTTGAAAAGATTACTATTAGTTTTGGTAACACACAAAAAAAACCGAGCCCCGAGGGGCACGGTTTCTACAATACCGAGATTTTAATTTATGACTTAGTTTCGTCCGAGCTTTCTACCGTCTCACTCGATGCTTGATCTTCAACTTCATCATCAACATCCAGTGCTGCGCTTCCAATATCGTCAAAAAGTTCTGCTATTTCAAACTCGGCTTCAGCCTCGGCTTCTGCTGCAACATCCTGAATAGATTTTCCTGACGCTTGCAAATGTGCTTCCTCATTAGATCTAGCCACGTTAAGAATTATCGTGGCTGATACTTCAGGATGTAAAAATACTGACATCTCATGCAAGCCTAATTCTTTGATTGGTTTCAATAGAGATATCTGCTTTCGATTTATTGAAAAGCCGGACGCAGTAGCAACTTCGGCTGCGTCTCGGGGAGAAACTGATCCATATAGTGCTCCAGAGTCTGAGGCGGATCTGATAACAATAAACGTTTGTCCATCTAATCGACTTAACAACGCATCTGCTTCTTTCTTTGTTTCTAAATTATGAGACTCTAATTGAGATTTTTGCTTAGCAAAAGAAGCTATGTTAGCCTCTGATGCAGTCTGAGCTTTGCGTTGAGGCAAGAGAAAATTTCTTGCATATCCTGGCTTTACGTCAACTACATCACCCATTTGGCCCAGTTTTGCCACTCGCTCTAGAAGAATAACTTGCATAATTTCTGTCTCCTCTATTTAACAGCGTACGGTAAAAGCGCCAAAAAACGAGCGCGTTTGATAGCACGGGCTAGTTCGCGCTGCTTTTTTGCTGAAACAGCCGTTATCCGTGATGGAACAACTTTTCCGCGCTCCGAAATATATCTTTGAAGTAGTTTTGTATCTTTATAATCAATTCTTGGGGCATCGTCACTTGAAAATGGACATACTTTCTTTCGACGAAAAAATGGTTTGTTGGTCATTTTGAAAACTCCTTGCCAAAGTTAATCGTTTTGATCACGTCGTTCACTGCGATCATCTCGTTTGTGCATTTGCGCCGATGGACCTTCATCATGGTTATCAACTTTAATAGTCAGAACACGCATCACGTCTTCGTTGAGCCGCATTAGTCGTTCCATCTCCTGAACAGCCTCTGAGGGTGCGTCTGTTCGCATCATGGCATAATGCCCTTTACGATTTTTGTTTATTTTGTAGGCCATTGTTTTCAGGCCCCAATACTCTGAGTTGACCACTGTACCACCATTATCCTGCAGTACCACTCCGAAGTGCTCGACCAAACCCTCTGCTTGTGTGTTTGATAAGTCTTGGCGAGAAATAAAAACATGCTCATATAGAGGCATTTTGTTTCCGATCTTTTTTAAGGCGCGTTTCATAGGAAGGGGGTTACTCTTTTCGTTCCCAACCACGAGTGACTACGCAAAAACTTCAATTACGAAAAGATTGCAGCTTTCTATACTAATTTGCTAGAACTACAAGCTTTTAAAAAATAAATTTTGGATGAACGTGGGGCGATAATATTTTTATGTAACAGTTTTTTTATTCGGGCAAGGTTACAAAAAGTCGGTCAAACTAAAAATATTTTACTTTCAAAAAAATGTATTACTCCACTGTAACTGATTTCGCCAAATTACGCGGTTGATCAACATCGGTACCTTTATAAACAGCAGTAAAATATGCAATTAGTTGAACTGGTAAGGCATACAATAGTGGGGTTAATAAAGGGTCAATACATGGCATTTCGATAGTGTCTTGCCCATTCAAGCCGGCTGATTGGATCCCATCTTTGTCTGAGACTAGTATTACGTTTGCTTTCCGAGCAATAACTTCCTGCATATTAGACATACTTTTTTCATATAATTCGTCAGACGGTGCTAAAATAATAACTGGAACTGTATCATCAATAAGTGCAATTGGCCCATGTTTTAGTTCCCCTGACGCGTAGCCTTCAGCATGAATGTAACTAATTTCTTTCAGTTTCAATGCTCCCTCAAGTGCCAATGGATACATCAAGCCGCGACCCAAGAATAATATATCGTCAGCTGTAGATAATTTGTAGGCAACGTCCTTAATAGAATTAATGTTTTCTAAATATCGACCGAGAGAGGACGGTAGGTTTTTCAATTCATTGATAGTAGCTTTAAGTCTTTTTTCCGAATATTCAGATTTGTCGCAAGCTGCTTTTATTGTGACTAATAATAATACTGCAAGTTGGCATGTGAACGCTTTGGTCGAGGCCACTCCTATTTCTGGACCGGCGTGAATTTCCAGTATTTGATCACTCTCTCTGGCGATTGAGCTAGTAGTCACATTTACGATTGAAATTATCTTCAGTACTTTACCATGACAATAACGTAACGCTGCCAAGGTATCAGCGGTTTCTCCTGATTGGCTTACAAAAATTGCAACAGAGTCTCTGGCTAAAGGAGGTTTTCGATAACGAAATTCGCTTGCAATATCTATTTCAACTTGAATTTTAGCTATTTTTTCTATCCAATATTTAGCAACGTGGCATGCATAATAAGCCGTGCCACAAGCCACTAGAATTACTTTTGAAATGTTTTGGAAGTTTACTTCTTCTAAAATATTAATTTTTTGTCCCGTTTCACCGTCGCAAAGATAAGATTTGATTGCTTTTTCTAAGGCTTTTGGTTGTTCATGAATTTCCTTTTCCATGAAATGGTTAAAGCCTAATTTGTCATGAGCATTGATACTTTGGTTCAAATACGTAACCGAGCGAGAAACAAAATTCCCCTTCTGATCATATATTTTTACGCCCTCGCGTGTCAAAACAGCGTGATCTTCCTCCTCAAGATAGCTTATTTTATTTGTCAGTGGCATAAGCGCCAAAGCATCTGAACCAAGATACATTTCATTTTTTCCATATCCCACCGCCAAGGGTGAGCCAGATCTTGCCGCAAATATAAAATTTTCATGCCCTTCAAACAGCATCGCTATTGCATAAGAACCATTAAGTTTTGATAAAGTCTTACGTGCTGCATCGATTGGTTCGTATCCCTCATCAATAAATTTTGAGCAAACCATTGCGATTGTTTCAGTATCCGTATCAGTCCTAGATTTATATCCGTCCATGCTTAATTCTTGCCGAAGATCAATAAAGTTTTCGATTATGCCATTATGCACTACTGAGACATGTCCGACGCTATGGGGATGCGCATTTTTTTCGGTTGGTTCTCCATGCGTTGCCCATCTTGTGTGACCAATCCCTGCTTTTCCCTCAAGCGGCTCGAATACTAGTTTATCTTGCAATTCTGCCAGTTTACCAACTGCCCGTCTTCGATCGATGGAGCCATCACTTTTAACCGCAGCTATGCCAGAACTATCGTATCCGCGGTATTCTAGACGTTTTAACGCTTCTACCAATATTGGAGCAGCTTCATGTTTGCCTAAGATGCCAATTATTCCACACATTTTTTTGCCTCAGTGGGTCTCATTATTTTTTTTGTTACGGAGGATTTTTCTAAGTTTTTTCGCACCGTTATTATTATTTTTTTGCTTGGAGCGTGAGATTGCTAAATCGTCCTCTGGTATATCTTTTGTAATAACTGAACCACTTCCAGTCATTGAATTATTTCCAACAGTCACAGGAGCAATGAGCATAGTATTTGACCCAATAAATACGTCTTCACCAATAACCGTTCGATGTTTAGTAACTCCATCGTAGTTGCAGGTTACTGTGCCAGCACCAATGTTGGTATTCTTACCAATCCTCGCATCACCTACGTATGACAAGTGATTGATCTTTGTATGTTCTGCTACTTTTGAGTTTTTAATTTCTACAAAGTTACCAATTTTTACACCATCGGAAAGGTCAACCCCGGGTCTTAATCGAGCATAGGGGCCAATACTGCAATCATTAGAAATCTGGCATCCTTCCAGGTAAGAAAATGCTTTAATGATACATTCGGAGCCGATGGTGACGCCCTTTCCAAATATTACGTTTGGTTCAACTACTGTGTCGCGACCTAACTTTGTATCCATTGAGAAAAAAACAGTTTCTGGCGCTACCAGGTGAACTCCGTTTTCTAATGCTTGAGTACGGGCTGTTGTTTGAAAGTTCTTCTCTGCTTGACTTAGCTGATCGCGAGAGTTTATCCCAAGTGCTTCATCATGCTCGCAAACCAAAAAGCCACAATTTAAACCTCGCAATTTGGCTAGATGTACACAATCCGTGAGATAAAATTCGTTATTAGTGTTGTTTCTATCTAAATCTTCTAAAAGCTCTGAAATCAATAATGAGTTTCCTGCTATGACCCCACTATTGCAAAGATTAATTGCTAATTCATCATCGTTTGCATCGTTGTGCTCTACTATCTTCAAAAGCTCACTACTATTAGTTACCAGACGGCCGTAACCAGCAGATTCCTCTGTGCGAAAGCCTAAAACTACCAAATCTGTTTGCTCGCACTTAGCTTTTATTTTAATCAAAGTTTCGTATGATATAAATGGAGTATCTCCAAACATTACGATTAAATTTCCATCAAAGTTTGACAATTGTTTAGTAGCTATCTTGACTGCATGACCCGTACCTAGTTGTTCTTCCTGTATTACAAACTCGATTGATTTTTTTGAGTCTTGCAAAAACTGCATTATTTCCGTTCGTCCATGTCCTAAAACGGTTATTACCTTCCAAGGTTTGATTTGTTGTGCTGCTTTGATGCAGTGAGACAACATAGGGAAATTGCCTATTTCATGCATAACTTTAGGACGATTGGAACTCATCCGCGTCCCTTTACCGGCGGCTAGTATAACAACTGCAGTATCCATATCTAGTCCTTAGGCTTTGGATCTGTTTTATCGTAATACACCTTCGTTGCAAGCTTAAGTTTTGTCAAAATAAGTTGCTGAATGTTTCATTTTATGGTGAGGATCTCTCCAGGAGGTTAGAATTAAAATATGAAAACTGTAGTTTTTGATTTGGATGGTACCCTTGCCGATACAAGCGCTGATTTGATAGCGGCCGCAAATTATTGTTTTGGNAGTTTGGGACACCCAAATCTCTTGAGCCAAAAAGATGACGCTGGAGTNGCAATGCGAGGTGGTAGAGCAATGCTTGAATTAGGATGTCAAAAACTTGGTTTGATGGATGAGGGNTTTNTTCATACTCAGTATCCTAGGCTGTTAAAGGCATATTCTAGAAACTTGGACAAGCACACCAAATTTTTTCCACATGTAATTGATACTATTCACAAATTTCAAATATTAGGGGTAAACTCAGCCATTTGTACTAACAAGCCCTCTGCATTGGCCGAGGAATTGATAANTAGAATGGGAGCACGACATTTATTNGGGGAGTTAATTGGTTCCGATACACTATCTACAAGAAAACCTGATCCAGCGCCATTTATTGCAGCCGTAAAAGGTTCGGGTGGTATTGTGGAGCAATCCGTAATGGTTGGCGACACNGTTACAGACTTTGACACTGCTAGGGCTGTCGGGGTACCAATTATTATGGTTGATTTTGGTTTTAAAGGCTATGATTTTGGTGGTGCTAAACCTGATGCAATAATAAAATCTTTCGTAGAACTGCCGGAGGTTGTGATGGGTTTACTTGGCTCTTCATCATAGCGGTCATGGGTTGAAAGCGTTTTGAACGTGAACCAATTTCATTTTAAACTACGAAAAATGTCAAATTTTTAAAAACAGATAGATTTTCTAAAAATGAACTTTTTAAATTATTGGTCCAGAAACTACTTTAAATTTATAATTGATTGCAAACCATAACAATTTGGATAAGTATGGTGATCGTTTTTCAATATTTAAATTTTTTTTGGTGATCTGGTGATGGAAGTATTCAAGGGTAATTTTACTCAGCAAGAACCTTTGCCTCAGGATGCGATAGATGCTGCTGTGAATGTTTTAAATACTGGCCGCCTGCATCGATACAACCTGAAGGAAGGTGATGCAGGCGAAGTTTCGTCGCTTGAGCTTGAATTCGCCAAAAGTATTGGAGCAGATTTCTGTTTGGCTGTAGCTTCAGGTGGATATGCATTAGCCACAGCATTGCGCGCCATAGATGTTAAGCCAGCCCAGAAAGTTTTGACAAATGCGTTTACGTTAGCTCCTGTGCCNGGAGCAATTGCGTCAATTAATGCAGTTCCGTTACTTGTCGAGGTAACGGAGAACCTAACAATTGACTTGGACGATTTAGAAGCAAAAGCCTCGCAGTCCGAAGTTCTTTTGCTCAGCCATATGCGAGGTCACATTTGCGACATGGATAAACTTATGGAGATCGCCAATCGGCATGGTATAAAAGTAATAGAGGATTGTGCTCATACAATGGGTGCAGGTTGGAATGATAAGCCTTCTGGATCATATGGCGTCATTGGTTGCTTTTCGACACAAACCTACAAACATTTAAATTCAGGGGAAGGAGGATTTTTAACTACCAATGATCCATCAATAATTGCAAAGTCTATTGCTTTATCAGGGTCCTATATGATGTTTGACAAGCACTTATCAGCTCCGGACAAAAATATGTTTGAGGCTATCAAATATGAAACGCCAAATATATCTGGAAGAATGGATCATTTGCGAGCCGCAATATTGCGTCCTCAACTGAAGGAGCTTGATAAAAAGGTTATTCGCTGGAATGAACGATACAGGACAGTTGAGGCGATATTACAAGGTGTGAATGGTATTTTTTTAATCGAGCGTTCTAGCAAAGAGCGGTTTGTTGGATCATCTTTTCAATTTTTATTAAAGGATTTTTCGTATCTCGAAATCCAATCAATTGTGGATAGCTGTCGAAATAGGGGGGTTGAATTAAAATGGTTCGGTCAGGATGAGCCACATGGATTTACCTCAAAATACGATAGTTGGAAATATATTCCCGCTCAAGAAATGGCTAAATCAGACAGAATAATTACTTCTACGTTAGACATGAGATTGCCTCTAACATTCTCAGTGGAAGATTGCAGACTAATAGCTACCATAATTAGCCAGGAGGTAGAAGCTCGTTTTACATCTCGATGATGTTTAAAGTGGGTTATAGAATAATTTTTTGCATAATATTTGGTATAGCTTGGGGGTCTTTGTACTAGTCGGCATTCTTTTAATGTTCCGCGTGGGTCTTCTTACAGCTTATTTGGATGAAAGTACTATAATTGAGCAGTATGCAAATCGATATGTGTCGGTATCGCAAAATATGAGTATTGACGCGTCTGTATTGGAATGTGTCGCAGTTCAAGATGAAAGATTTTGGGTGCGTTTGAGAGTTCAATGTAATGGAGCAAAACCAGTAAACTTTTTAATAGGACTTTGGGGTCAATTAATTACCGAAAAGCGACAAGTTTTCACCAAGGAAATATAGATAATAACGCTTATAGACTATTTAAATATTAGGCTCATTTTGAAGGTTTTTCAAAAATTTCAGATATAGGACAATATGTACGCTTTATCATTTAGCCTATTAGTTGTTTAACGTAAAAAAAATCGACTCGTGTTGACCCTGACATCGTGTGAGGGTAAACCACGACCAAGCCAATCTCGATGTGCTTTGCGTATCGAAACCTTAAAGGAGCCATCTGTGGACGAGATGTTGTCGGAATACCTCCCGATCCTGATATTTTTGGCTATTGCCGTAGCATTAGGACTACTATTGTTACTGTCTGCCGCTTTAATTGCTGTAAGAAACCCTGATTCAGAAAAAGTGTCGGCTTACGAATGTGGCTTTAATGCTTTCGATGATGCTAGAATGAAATTTGATGTTCGATTTTACCTCGTATCAATCCTATTTATCATCTTTGATCTTGAAATTGCTTTTCTTTTCCCGTGGGCGGTGGCCTTCAAAGATTTANCCATGGCGGGATTCTGGTCGATGATGGTCTTTCTTNTTATACTNACCATAGGGTTTGCTTACGAGTGGAAAAAGGGTGCTTTAGAATGGGAGTGATGACAGGAGATAATACAGCNGGGCGTGATTTCGAGGTGGAGACCAAAGCGCTAAGCGGGCAGCTTCAAGATAAAGGGTACTTGCTTACATCTGCAGAGGATGTGATTAACTGGGCAAGGACCGGCTCACTTCATTGGATGACGTTTGGGTTGGCTTGTTGTGCCGTGGAGATGATGCATACGTCTATGCCGAGATATGATTTAGAACGTTTTGGCACGGCTCCGAGAGCATCTCCAAGGCAATCTGATCTAATGATCGTCGCGGGCACNTTGACTAACAAAATGGCGCCAGCGTTAAGAAAAGTATATGATCAAATGCCGGAACCTCGGTANGTAATTTCGATGGGTTCTTGCGCNAATGGTGGTGGATATTATCATTACTCNTATTCGGTAGTCAGGGGNTGTGATCGTATTGTGCCTGTGGACNTTTATGTGCCTGGATGCCCCCCTACGGCAGAGGCTCTTTTGTACGGAATAATGGCTTTGCAGCGAAAGATCCGCAGGACTGGAACAATTGTCCGATGATAGAAGCGTTACGAGAACTCGGCACTTATATTGAACAGAAGAGAAATGATTGTGTCATTTCTTGGAGTTTGGANAAAGGTGAGCTAAGCATNGCTGTTGCTCCCGCCAATATCTCGAGTTTTATAGAGTTTCTTAGAGTTGATAGCCGTTGTAAATTCTCAACATTGGTAGATATCACTGGAGTAGATTATCCGNACCGGTTAAAGCGNTTTGATGTGGTTTATCATTTGTTATCGATGTATCAAAATCATAGAATAAGACTAAAAGTTTCATTGCGAGAGAATGAAACTATNCAGTCGATTGTAAGCGTACATCCAAGTGCAAACTGGTTTGAGAGAGAAGTTTTTGATATGTTTGGGGTGCTTTTCGAGGAACACCCTGATTTGAGGCGTTTACTTACAGATTATGGATTTCAGGGTTTCCCATTAAGAAAAGATTTTCCGACTACTGGTTATAATGAAGTGCGGTACGATGAAGNGCAAAAGAAAGTAGTTTATGAGCCTGTAAGCTTGACACAAGAATACCGGCAATTTGACTTTATGAGTCCTTGGGANGGTGCGGAGTATATAATGCCCGATGATGAAACGGAGGGGACAAGCTAATGGACGGGTCAAAGGGTTTTAGAGACACACTCACGAGTGAACAAAAAATAAGAAACTTTAATATAAACTTTGGGCCCCAGCATCCTGCTGCACATGGCGTTTTGAGGCTTGTCCTTGAGCTAGACGGTGAAATTGTTGAGCGCTGTGATCCTCACATCGGACTTTTGCACAGAGGTACTGAAAAGCTAATGGAGAGTAGGACTTACCTCCAAAACTTACCTTATTTTGATCGCTTAGATTATGTGGCTCCCATGAACCAAGAGCATGCATGGTGTTTGGCAATAGAAAAATTGACAAAAGTAGCAGTGCCACGAAGAGCTTCATTAATTAGGGTTCTATATTCTGAGATAGGTAGAATTCTGAGTCATTTATTGAATGTCACNACCCAGGCCATGGATGTAGGTGCTTTGACGCCGCCNTTATGGGGGTTTGAGGAGCGAGAAAAACTCATGGTTTTCTACGAGCGAGCCTGTGGTGCCCGTTTGCANGCTGCATATTTTCGGCCAGGAGGAGTTCATCAGGACTTACCTGATGATTTACTTAAAGATATTGCTACATGGGCAGAAGANTTCCCTGCTGTTTTGAAAGATATTGATGACTTGTTGACTGAAAATAGAATATTTAAACAGCGTAACGTCGACATNGGAATAGTTACTGAAGATGATATTCAAAAGTTTGGCTTTTCCGGTGTTATGGTACGTGGTTCTGGTTTGGCATGGGATTTGAGGAGGTCTCAGCCTTACGAATGTTATGACGAGTTTGAGTTCAAGGTGCCGATTGGAAAGAATGGAGATTGTTATGATAGGTATTTNGTTCGTATGGAGGAAATGCGGCAGTCTCTTATCATAATCAAGCAAGCGGTTACCAAGCTGTTGGTCGAGCATGGTGAAGTACTTGCTCGTGGTAAGATAACACCGCCTAAACGTGCTGAAATGAAAGGCTCAATGGAGGCATTAATCCATCATTTTAAGCTNTANACAGAAGGTTTTCATGTGCCAGAAGGGGAAGTTTACGCNTGTGTNGAGGCACCNAAAGGGGAATTTGGCGTTTACCTCGTATCAGACGGTTCTAATAAGCCCTACAGGGCAAAATTGCGCGCCCCGGGCTACTTGCATTTGCAGGCNATGGATCANATGGCATCTGGCCATCAATTGGCAGATGTTGCCGCTATAATNGGAACAATGGATATNGTATTTGGAGAGATTGACCGCTAATGTTANGNCGATTGCACGAGGAACAGCCAATATTTTTCTCGTTTACTANTAAAAANAAAGCTTGGGCTGAAGCCCAAATTAAGAAGTACCCGGAGGGTCGNGAGGCGTCTGCAATTATTCCATTGCTTTGGAGGGCTCAGGAGCAAGAAGGGTGGCTTTCAAAACCAGCAATAGAGTATGTCGCAGATTTGCTAGGCATGGCGCACATGAGAGCTCTAGAGGTTGCCACATTTTATTTTATGTTTCATCTGAAGCCCGTTGGTAGGGTTGCTCACTTTCAGGTTTGTGGCACACTATCTTGTATGTTATGTGGGGCTGAAGATTTAATTAATGTATGTAAAGAAAAAATTTCACCTAANCCGCACGAACTATCGNGTGANGGAAATTTTAGTTGGGANGAGGTTGAGTGCTTGGGTGCTTGCTCTAATGCCCCTATGGCTCAAATTGGTAAAGATTACTTCGAAGACTTAAGCAAAGATACATTTGCACAGATAATCGAGGATTTAGCAGATGAGAAACTGCCTACTCCAGGTCCACAGAATGGTAGATTTGCATCAGAGCCGAAACATGGTTTAACGTCTCTAATGGAATACGAAAGTGGGCGTACCCGGTTTAATGGAAGCGTGCAGATGGCAGATGATTTTAAAGATACCATCAAGCGCATAGANGGTGCTGAAACCCCACTANTNACACCATGGCTGGANGATACGAAAAAAACCGCAAAGCTATCGCCTATGAAAAAACCTAAGACATTTAAGGCTCCCAAAAAGGCGGTTGCTGAAGATTTATCACGCCTCNTAGGATTGGGCGAAAAGGCAAAAAGTGCTCTAAACCGCTTGGGTATATTTTACATTTCGCAACTTTCTNGCTGGAGCGCNGGTGAAATTAACTGGGTATATTCGAATNTATCTGGTGCAGTGAGTTTGAACAGGTTGAAAAACTTTGTTGAGCAGGCTCGAAATACTAAAAATTAATCAACTTGGATCATTGGAATTGAGAAGCATAATGGTGGTTAAGGAAAGGAGAAGCGACTTACGGCAGGGCCGGGTAGTAGGCGCAGTAATTGCTGTTGCCATGTTACTTTGGCTTTTAGCGCAGTGGTTGGGTCCTCACCTTGGTTTACCAGGAAGGTACGCTCTTCTTATAGATTTTTTAGCATTAGTAGCTTTCTTGTGGGCTATAATATCTGGGATAATAATGTGGCGGGCACGTTAACTTATAAGGAATATTGAATAAATGTTGAACGATAAAGATCGTATCTTCACAAATATTTATGGCATGCACGACCGAACACTTCGTGGAGCCATGGCAAGGGGCCATTGGGATAATACTAAATCTCTTCTAGTTAACGGTCGGGATTGGATAGTTGAGCAAATGAAGGCTTCTGGTCTAAGGGGTCGNGGTGGTGCCGGTTTTCCAACAGGTTTAAAGTGGTCATTTATGCCTAAGGAAAGNGACGGACGTCCTTCATATTTAGTAGTAAATGCGGATGAGAGTGAGCCAGGCACTTGTAAAGANAGAGAGATAATGAGGCATGATCCTCATACTTTGATAGANGGCTGTTTAATTGCGTCGTTCGCAATGGCTGCAAACTGTTGTTACATCTATATTCGTGGTGAATATATACGAGAGAGAGAAATGCTTCAGTTGGCGATTGATGAAGCNTATGAAGCTGGTCTTGTTGGTAAAAATGCATGTAATTCTGGATGGGATTTTGATATTTTTCTTCATCACGGGGCGGGAGCTTATATATGCGGCGAGGAAACAGCCTTACTTGAGAGTTTAGAGGGCAAAAAAGGTATGCCTCGAATGAAACCACCNTTTCCAGCNGGATCTGGTTTATATGGATGTCCTACAACTGTGAATAATGTAGAATCCATAGCTGTCGTGCCAACTATACTNAGGCGTGGTCCAGATTGGTTTTCATCGTTTGGCAGGCCAAATAATTTTGGAACGAAACTTTTTGCTATTTCNGGACACGTAAATAATCCCTGTGTGGTAGAGGAGGCNATGTCGATATCNTTCCATGAATTGATTGAAAAACACTGTGGGGGAATTCGTGGAGGATGGGAGAATCTTAAGGCAGTTATTCCGGGAGGTTCATCGGTTCCGTGCGTACGTGGCGAGGATATGAAAGATGCAATTATGGACTTCGATTATTTGCGGGGCGACCTAGGTTCAGGCTTAGGCACCGCCGCTGTAATTGTGATGGATAACTCTGTAGACATAATTAAAGCTATATGGCGCTTATCGAAATTTTATAAACANGAAAGTTGTGGTCAATGTACGCCATGCCGCGAGGGAACTGGCTGGATGATGAGAGTTATGGAGCGACTNGTGTTAGGAAACGCGGAGAAGGAAGAGATTGATATGCTCTTTGATGTAACCAAGCAAGTTGAAGGTCATACCATTTGTGCCTTAGGTGATGCTGCGGCTTGGCCAATTCAGGGNCTGATTAGAAATTTCAGAAATGAAATAGAGGATAGAATAATAAATAAAAAATACGCTGATAGCATTAAATCAATTGCGGCTGAGTGAGCGAGAATTGAGAAAAATCTTAGTCATATTATTCTCGCTGTTCNTGCTCATCGGATGCACNGCTCGGATTAACGAAAACCGAGTAGCGTTTGATGGTGTTATGTTTAATACAAAATTAAAGATAGCGTCTGATAAGAAGGATTTTGAGATAACAGTGCCGCGTGCGCATCGTTCATTAAATGGTGCTAGAGAAGCGGGTAGATACGAGGCTACAATTTATTGTGTGAACAAGTTTGGAACATCAGATGTTACCTGGGATTTAGGTCCCGATGACGTATCAGAAATTTTAAGTAATAATTCAATAAACCTCAAGGGGCGTTGCAGAATATGACAAAATTGAAACGTGACGATATGTTTTTGGATCTAGTGGGTTANTTGTNAGTTGGAGTTGAAGTTAGGTTTGTGGATTTTAATTTTTAAGTAATGTTCATAAATAATTGTAAGTTAATGGTTANTTTTATNATCAAGTAGAAAAATGACAGAACAAAAGAAAATTATAATTGATGACCAAGAAATTGAGGTTGATGGTGCAATGACGCTNATTCAAGCCTGTGAGATTGTCGGTATAGAAATACCCAGGTTTTGTTATCATGAGCGGTTATCCATTGCGGGAAACTGTCGGATGTGTCTGGTGGAGGTGGTTGGTGGTCCCCCGAAACCCACAGCATCGTGCGCTATGCAAGTGAAAGACTTGCGACCTGGACCTGATGGTCAGCCCCCAGTGGTGCGGACCAACTCAAAAATGGTCAAGAAGGCGCGGGAAGGGGTAATGGAGTTTTTATTGATTAATCACCCTTTAGATTGTCCAATTTGTGATCAGGGTGGCGAATGTGACCTNCAGGATCAAGCTATGGCTTTCGGAGTGGATTTCAGCCGATTTAAGGAAGCTAAGCGTGCGGTAGATGATCTNGACTTGGGTCCACTTGTNTCGACCAACATGACTAGATGTATCAGCTGCACTCGGTGCGTTAGNTTCACCTCTGAAGTCGCTGGGATAAGTCAAATGGGGCAAACAGGCCGTGGTGAGGACGCAGAGATAACCAGTTACCTCAATGAGACTTTGGATAGCAATTTGCAGGGTAATATAATTGATCTTTGTCCAGTTGGTGCTCTTACTTCTAAGCCCTATTCTTTCACTGCCCGGCCGTGGGAACTGTCCAATACTGAGACAATAGATGTCATGGANGCTTTGGGCTCAAATATAAGAGTTGACACGAAAGGCAGAGAAGTTATGCGCATACTGCCACTCAACCACGATGGTATTAACGAGGAGTGGATTTCAGATAAAACGCGATTTGTTTGGGATGGTCTAAGGCGCCAACGGCTAGACAAACCCTATATACGAAAAGATGGTAAATTGGTTTCGGTTAATTGGAGCGAAGCTCTAAAATTTACTGCAGATGAGATTTCTGGGAAAAAAATTATGGGGCTAGTTGGGGATTTGGTTTCAACAGAGTCAGCATATGCCTTAAAGAAATTGTTGGAAAGCATGGGTGGCGTTGTTGAATGTAGGACAGACGGTGCCCAATTGCCTGAGAATAATAGGTCTGGGTATGTGGGTAATGCGAGCATTGACGATATTGACCTTGCCGATGAAATTTTCCTGATTGGAAGTAATCCTCGGATTGAGGCACCTGTTCTCAACGCTCGCATACGTAAAGCATGGTCTAATGGGGCTAATGTTCATTTACTTGGGCCCAGATTAGATTTAACTTATGATTATGCACACTTAGGATCTGACCGTTCNGCCTTGGAGAAACTAAGTGTACGCGGATTGAAAGTTGCTAANACTAAGCGTGCAATCGTCATTTTAGGAATTGGTGCTTTAACGGGCTCAGATGGACCTGCAGTGCTCGGTCATGCAATGCAGCTGGCGAGTGCTTCGAATTGTAAGTTTTTGGTTNTACACACNGCGGCTTCGAGAGTTGGCGCCATGGATATTGAGGCAACTAGTCCTAAAGGAATTGCTGATNTANNAAACNATGAGGTGATATTTAATCTTGGTTCAGATGAGATCAATATTCCNAATGGGCCTTTTGTTATTTACCAGGGTAGCCATGGTGATCAAGGTGCTCACAGAGCAAATGTTATCCTTCCAGCCGCCGCATACACAGAAGAAAGTGGTATCTTTGTGAATACAGAGGGGCGCCCCCAGCTGGCTAATAGATCTGGATATGCTCCGGGTGAAGCTCGGGAGAATTGGGCAATTCTGAGNGCTCTTTCGCAAATTTTAGATTTAACTCTAGAGTTCGATACTTTAGCACAACTCCGTGAGGCTCTGTTTGGTGAATATCCTCATCTGAATGATATTGATATGTTGGTAGANAGTGACTGGACGCCAGAGGGACGGACAGATTTGGATAAGGGTGATTTTATCTATGCTATTGAGGATTTCTATTTAACAAACCCAATCGCCAGGGCCTCGATCTTGATGAGCGAATTGTCAGCTCAAGCAAGAGCTAGGAGTTCTGGCNAAATTGCGGCTGAGTAAGCTAATGTTGAGACANAGATATAGGTTANNAATATGCCATCACTCATAAGGACCAGAGTAAGTTCTAAAATTATAGGCTTTTACAATGGAATTGCTGAAAAAATTGACTTTTCATCGTCGTTTTNTTGGGCGATGACAACAAAGTTTTGCTGTAAAGCGAGGGCTAATGGCTGAGTTTTTAAATTCCTCTTGGGGCGTTGCTTTGATTTTAATTTCTCAAGGTTTAATGATGGCCGTTTTTCTTCTGTTGTCTGCTTATTTTTTGATTTACGCAGATCGCAAAGTATGGGCAGCAGTTCAGATGCGACGTGGTCCCAATGTGGTGGGTGCTTTCGGTCTACTTCAATCTGGCGCTGATATGCTGAAGCTCGTCTTCAAGGAGATAATTATTCCCGCTGGTGCAGATAAGCCNGTGTTCTTCTTGGCCCCATTAATTTCTTTCGTAATGGCAATTCTCGCTTGGGCGGTTATTCCACTGAATGACGGTTGGGTTTTATCTGATATTAATGTCGCTCTCTTGTTTGTCTTCGCAATTTCCTCTTTNGAAGTTTATGGCGTGATTATGGGAGGGTGGGCGTCTAATTCGAAGTATCCNTTCCTGGGNTCATTGAGATCCGCTGCACAGATGATTTCTTACGAAGTATCCATTGGTCTGATTATTATCGGAGTTATAATNTCAACTGGTTCGATGAATTTTGGGGATATAGTTCGCGCGCAGGATGGTAANTTAGGTATTTTTAATTGGTACTGGTTGCCCCATCTTCCTATGGTTTTTCTATTTTTCATCTCGGCNTTAGCTGAAACAAATAGGCCACCNTTTGATCTTCCAGAGGCAGAAAGTGAATTAGTGGCTGGCTTTCAGGTGGANTATAGTTCGACGCCTTTTTTACTGTTTATGGCTGGTGAATTAATCGCAGTTTTTCTNATGTGTGCNTTGACCACNCTTTTGTTCTTTGGAGGATGGTTGTCGCCAATTCCCGGTCTAGCAGATGGATTTCATTGGATGTTATTAAAGATGGGCTTTTTCTTTTTTATTTTTGCAATGGTAAAGGCAATAACTCCTAGATACCGNTACGATCAATTAATGAGGTTAGGCTGGAAAGTATTTTTGCCACTTTCATTGGGTTGGGTCATAGTTGTGGCGTTTTTGGCAAAATTTAATATGTTNGGTGGGGTATACGCCCGCTGGATGATCGGAGCCTAGGATATGAGCAAAATTGATTACACGCGGGCCGCTAAATATTTTCTACTTATGGATATTTGGACTGGCTTTAAGCTGGGTTTTAAATATTTCTTTGCACCNAAAACAACAATTAACTATCCGCACGAAAAAGGAGAGTTAAGCCCGCGTTTTCGTGGTGAACACGCGCTTCGAAGGTATCCGAATGGTGAAGAAAGGTGTATTGCGTGCAAGCTCTGTGAAGCTGTTTGTCCCGCTCAGGCGATTACAATTGACGCTGAGCCTAGGGAAGATGGAAGCAGGAGAACAACCAGGTATGACATAGATATGACCAAGTGTATTTATTGTGGTTTTTGTCAAGAAGCATGCCCGGTGGATGCAATCGTAGAGGGGCCGAATTTTGAATTTTCTACCGAGACTCGTGAGGAGNTATTTTACAATAAAGAAAAGCTATTAGCCAATGGTGATCGGTGGGAATGTGAGATCGCAAAGAACTTAGAAATGGATGCACCTTACCGATGAGTATCGATCAAAATTCATATGAAAAGATGTATAAATTAGCGANAAAGGCACTTATTTTCGTGTCATTATTCNTAAGACNATTTATAACTCAAAACGNNNTGAAAATTTCAGATGAAATCTTTGAAGATCTGAAGGAGAANAAAACTTGAGCATTTTTNTTTNAGCTTTCTATTTATTTTCTTTTAGTGCCATTATCGGTGGGCTGATGACAGTAATTAGCAGGAATCCTGTACATTCGGTTTTATGGTTAATATTGGCTTTCCTATCGTCGGCTGGNTTGTTCGTTTTNCTNGGAGCAGAATTTTTAGCAATGCTGCTCATTATAGTTTACGTTGGGGCAGTTGCNGTGCTGTTCCTTTTTGTAGTTATGATGCTTGATGTTGANTTCTCAACATTGAAAGCTGAAATGGCAAGTTACCTTCCTCTAGCGCTGCTAATAGGNGTAGTTTTGATAATGCAACTCAGTGTGGCTTTTGGTGTTTGGACGTATGCAGATACNGCTCTCAGCTCCAGAGAGGCTCTTACAAACTCNACCGATCATAACACACATGCAATTGGCATGATTTTGTACGACCAGTATTTTATTTTATTTCAATTGGCTGGACTAATTTTGCTCGTCTCAATGATTGGCGCCATACTTCTTACGCTGCGCCATCGCAAAAATGTTAAAAGACAAGATATTCTTGCTCAAATTTATCGAGACCCTAACGATGCTCTTGAAGTTGTAGACGTAAAACCTGGGCAGGGTTTGTGAATAAATAAAAAATAAATAAAGGAAATAAAGTTAATATGATAGGCATAGAGCATTATCTTACTACAGCCTCGATACTTTTCGTAATTGGAATTTTTGGCCTTTTTCTTAATCGGAAAAATGTTATTATTTTATTAATGTCTATCGANNTGATGTTGCTAGCAGTGAATATAAATCTTGTGGCATTTTCTAGCTATCTTGGTGATTTGGTTGGGCAGGTTTTTACTATATTTATTCTTACGGTGGCTGCTGCGGAGGCAGCGATTGGGTTAGCCATAATCGTGAGCTTTTTCCGAAACCGNGGAACAATTGCTGTCGAAGACGTAAATATGATGAAAGGCTAACCAGAATGGAGCTATTCGTACTCTTCGCACCTCTAATTGGAGGTATTTTGGCCGGTTTTGGATGGAAAATCNTTGGCGAAAAAGCAGCNNTCATTGTNTCAACTTCTTTACTTTTCTTTGCATGTTTTGTTAGTTGGTTTTTATTTTTAGAGTTCGATGGTGAACTGAGAATTATAAAAATATTTAAATGGATGAGTTCAGGATCTCTTGAGGCCTTTTGGGCAATTCGCTTCGATCGACTTACTGCAGTCATGTTANTTGTAGTTACAACTGTTTCTGCTCTGGTCCATCTATACAGCGTTGGCTACATGGATAATGATCCTAATTGGAGTGAAAGCGAAACTTACAAGCCCCGCTTTTTTGCATATTTGTCNTTTTTTACGTTTGCAATGTTAATGTTGGTGACATCCGATAATTTACTTCAAATGTTTTTNGGTTGGGAAGGTGTCGGCGTAGCATCGTATTTGCTCATCGGTTTCTACTATAAAAAACCTACTGCAAATGCTGCTGCAATCAAAGCTTTTGTGGTTAATAGAGTCGGTGATTTTGGATTTGCATTAGGTATATTTGGAATTTTCTTTTTAACTGGAAGTATTCAGTTTTCCGATATTTTTAATTCTGCACAAAGTTTAAGCCTTGTGGAAATACGCTTTTTGTGGGCNGAGTGGAACGCCGCCAATTTACTGGCATTTCTTTTATTCGTTGGTGCGATGGGAAAATCAGCGCAGCTTTTTCTTCACACCTGGCTTCCTGACGCAATGGAGGGACCAACTCCAGTCTCAGCTTTAATTCATGCAGCGACNATGGTCACGGCAGGGGTATTCTTAGTTTGCCGTATGTCGCCTGTTATGGAATTTGCACCCGATGCAATGGCCTTCGTCACGTTTATTGGAGCCACNACAGCATTTTTTGCAGCTTCGATAGGTCTAGTACAGAATGACATCAAAAGAGTGATTGCATACTCTACTTGTTCACAATTGGGTTACATGTTTGTTGCTGCCGGCTCTGGCGTATACTCCGTNGCGATGTTTCATCTTTTCACGCATGCATTTTTTAAGGCTCTGCTCTTTTTAGGAGCGGGCTCGGTAATACATGCAATGCACCATGAACAAGATATGAGAAATTATGGAGGCCTAAGAAAAAAAATACCATACACGTTTGCGGCTATGATGATTGGGACATTAGCAATAACTGGCGTCGGTATCCCATTAACTCATTATGGTTTCGCAGGGTTTNTNTCAAAAGATGCCATAATAGAAAGTGCTTACGCCGCTTCATTAGGAGGGTATTCCTTCTGGATGTTGGTTGTGTCGGCTCTATTTACGTCTTTTTACAGTTGGAGGCTCATCTTCATGACCTTTTATGGTGATCCNCGTGGAGACTNACACACTCATTCNTCAGCCCACGAAAGTCCTAAAACAATGTTAATACCNTTGGCTGTTTTGTCTTTGGGTGCGATATTTTCAGGAATGATTTGGTATAAAAGTTTCTTTGGCGATCATTATAGTGTAAATAAATTCTTTGGTATACAAGAGGCCGTTTCTCATTCACATGATATAAGTGACAGTCCTTCGCGCTTATCGAAAGTAGTAACCAAAGATCTGTCAAATATTATTTCAAGTTCGGACGTAAGTGACGATGCCGGCAGATCTAATGATAAATTGCCTGTTGATGTGCCTGTAGGTGCTATCTATATGGCCCCCAATAACCATATCTTAGATGAAGCGCACCACGTACCGAAATGGGTCAAATTATCTCCTTTTGTTGCAATGATAATTGGTTTTTTACTTTCATACATTTTCTATATTTGGCGCACAAATATACCAAAGAAATTAGCTCAGAATCAGAGATATTTATATCTATTTTTACTGAATAAATGGTACTTTGATGAGATTTANGAAATACTTTTCGTTCGNTCGGCAAGATTTTTTGGCCGNNTCCTTTGGAAGAAAGGAGATGGTCAGGCCATAGATGGGTTTATAAATAATTTTTCAATGGTATTTATTCCACTTCTAACGAAGCTGGNNGGGCGNGCTCAATCGGGATATATTTTTACTTATGCNTTTGCNATGGTNCTCGGAATTGTAGTTCTCATAACTTGGATGACATTGGGAGCAGGTGGCTAAAATGGATTATTTTTTGCTTTCNATAGTTACATTTACACCAGCCGTTTCTGCTCTNATTTTGNTANTAGTCGCTAGAGGAAATGATCGCGCAGCTNGTCTTGTTGCCAAAAGGTTTGCTCTTTTTGCTACAGGNGTAACATTCTTTGTCTCTTTATTCATTATTGCGCAATTCGATCCAGAAAACACNGGTTTCCAAATGGTTGAGGAAACCGAATGGATAATGGGTTTAAAATACAAGTTAGGCGTTGATGGAATAAGCATTCTTTTTGTTCTATTGACCACTTTTATGATGCCAATTGTCGTATGGGCGAGCTGGGGTATCGAAGTGCGCGTTAAGGAATACATGATTGCCTTTTTGTTGCTAGAAACGCTGATGTTAGGTGTTTTCATGGCTTTAGATTTAGTATTGTTTTATCTTTTTTTTGAAGCAGGTCTTATCCCGATGTTTTTGATAATTGGTATTTGGGGCGGATCTAACCGAGTTTACGCATCATTTAAATTTTTCCTCTACACGCTTTTGGGATCAGTTTTGATGCTTATCGCAATGGTAGTAATGTTTTCTGAGGCCGGAACCACTGACGTTGAGGCATTGATCCTACATCAATTCTCATTTGTAGATTTTAACCTTTTAGGGTTTCCGATTGTAGGTGGGGTGCAAACTCTGTTATTTTTAGCTTTTTTTGCGAGTTTTGCGGTAAAGATTCCTATGTGGCCGGTACATACCTGGTTGCCCGATGCCCACGTCCAAGCTCCAACAGCTGGATCAGTAGTACTTGCTGCCATCCTTTTGAAAATGGGTGGTTATGGCTTTTTGCGGTTCAGTCTGCCTATGTTTCCAGTGGGCTCTTATATATTGACTGATTTCATTCTTTGGTTGTCAGCAATAGCCATCGTTTACACTTCATTGGTAGCACTTGTCCAAAACGATATGAAGAAATTAATTGCCTACTCTTCTGTTGCTCACATGGGGTATGTTACTATCGGAATTTTTGCTGCTAATCGCCAAGGTATCGACGGCGCTATTTTCCAGATGCTCAGTCATGGATTTATTTCGGGAGCGCTGTTTCTTTGTGTCGGCGTCATATACGATAGAATGCATACTCGTGAGATAGATGCTTATGGCGGCCTAGTGAACCGAATGCCTGCTTACGCACTTGTGTTCATGTTTTTTACAATGGCTAACGTTGGTCTCCCTGGGACCTCAGGATTTGTAGGAGAATTTCTTACGCTAGTTGGTATTTTTAAGGTTAACACTTGGGTGGCATTAGTCGCTACTTCTGGTGTTGTGTTGTCAGCCGCTTACGCACTTTGGCTCTATCGTCGCGTAATGATGGGGGATTTAATTAAGGAAGCACTGCGTACTATTCAGGATATGTCTATTCGAGAGAGAGCGGTGTTCACTCCTCTGATAGTAATGACATTGATATTAGGAGTATATCCTGTTCTAGCTCTTGACTTGATAGGTCCCTCGGTACAAACGCTTGTAGAGAATTATAATACGGCTATTTCGGTTGCTGGAGTAAGCGGCAATATAATGATTGCAGGGCAGTGAGGGAGCAATATTTAGTATGATCGATAATGATCTAAATTCAATTTTGCCAGAGATAATATTATCTGTTTTTGCTATGCTCTCTTTGTTGATTGGTGTTTACGGTGGACAGGATAAAAGAACTGCAAATATTACGTTTGTGACTGCAGGTCTTATGGTTATCACTGGAATTTGGATGCTTTTCGATGGGTCTCCGAGCGAGACCGCATTTAATAAAATGTTTATTGACGATGCATTTTCTAGATTTGCAAAGGCACTTGTTTTACTTTCTTCTGCGGCAGTACTCGTTATGAGTTTAGGATATATGTTAAGACATAATTTAGGACGTTTTGAATATCCTATTTTAATAATTTTTTCGGTAGTCGGGATGATGTTTATGGTATCCGCTAACGATTTAATGATATTATATTTAGGTTTAGAATTGCAGTCGTTGGCTCTTTACGTTGTTGCTTCGATGCGGCGAGAGAGCCTAAAGTCTACTGAGGCTGGCATGAAATATTTTGTATTGGGAGCTCTATCCTCTGGTCTTTTGCTATATGGAGCTTCTCTCGTATACGGTTATTCAGGATCAACTAATTTTCAGTCTATTGTCACTTCTTTAGACAGCAGTAATCGCAGCCTTGGCTTCATGTTTGGAATGATTTTAGTAGTTGCAGGTCTTGCTTTTAAAATTTCAGCGGTACCATTTCATATGTGGACACCGGATGTTTATGAGGGTGCCCCAACTCCAATTACAGCATTTCTCTCCACTGCACCCAAAATTGCCGCAATGGCTCTTTTTGCAAGAGTTGTGCATGATGCATTCTTTGTCATGATAGCCGATTGGCAACAGATCGTGGCGTTGATGTCTGTTTTGTCAATGTTTGTAGGGGCAATCGCTGCAATTGGACAGACAAATATCAAGCGTTTAATGGCATACTCGTCTATTGCGCACATGGGATACGCCCTGATAGGACTTGCGTCGGGTACGGTATTCGGTCTCCAAACTATGTTGGTGTACATGGCGATATATGTGACGATGAACGTCGGTACATTCGCCTTTATTTTATCAATGGAAAAAGATGGGCAGCCAGTAACCGATATTTATTCTTTAAATCAGCTTGGTGTAAAACAGCCTGGAAGGGCTTTAGCAATGCTGGTACTCCTTTTTAGCCTAGCTGGCGTGCCACCATTGGTTGGCTTTTTTGGCAAACTTTATGTTTTGAGGGCAGCTTATGATGCAGGTTTGATCTGGCTAGCGGTTTTGGGTGTTTTGGCCTCTGTTATTGGAGCTTATTATTACCTTAGGCTTATTTATTTAATGTACTTTGGTGACAATCAAGATGAGTCTTTAGATGTTATGAAATCACCAATATTGTCAGGTTTTGCTGCAACGGCAGCAGTTGTAATGGTGGTTGGAATTATTAACCTTTTTGGAATCGAAGCTGCTGCAGGTTTAGCAGCTAGTTCTTTAGTGAATTAGGAATAAAAATCTCTTACGATATCATTGTGTTAAATAAAGTTGAGAGCACTATGTTGGAAGCTCGCAAACGAGTATCCAGCCTCTCTAATAATTCGTGGATATTTGCTCATTTGCAAACTGCAGGGAAAGGTCGGCGGGGCAGGGCTTGGATTGATCCCTTAGGAAACTTTGCGTGCACCTGTGTGATTTTTCCAAAGACAAGCATAGACAAATTTTCATTAAGCTCTTTTACTGCTGCCCTATCGCTATATGACAGTTTGGAGTATTTTGGAAACAGCAATGCTGATATATCAATAAAATGGCCAAATGATATATTGCTGAATGGAAAAAAAGTTGCTGGTATCCTGCTTGAGACGATAGCTATTAGTAAAAATAAAATCGCCTTATCGATTGGTTTTGGGGTGAACTTAATTTCACACCCAAGGACTTCAGAACTAGAAGAAAGCGCTTACAGTCCTACATCTGTGCTAGCCGAAACGGGCATTACTGTAGACCCCATCGAGTTATTAAATAAATTGGCGTTTAATTTTGCAAATTATGAGGCCACTTTACAATTAAGGGGTTTTTCGCAATTGAGAGTTCTTTTGCTAAACCGCATTCACAAGCTGGGTGACAGTATTGTAGTAAAAACAGCAAATGAGATAATAAATGGTCAATTTCTTGATATTAATCTCGATGGGCATTTGATTTTAAAAACAGGTGGGGCTACACGTTCTATAGCGGCAGCGGATGTATATTTTGAATAGAAAGGTATATAATGCTTTTAGCAATTGATTGTGGTAATACGAATACTGTTTTTTCCATCTGGAACGGCGACGAATTTATTGCAACCTGGCGAACGGCTACCGAGCATCAGCGAACAGCTGACCAATATTATGTCTGGCTTTTATCTCTTATGAACCTGAATAAAGTAAACGCTGAAATTCGAAATGTTATAATTTCTTCTACGGTTCCACGAGTAGTTTTCAATTTAAGGGTATTAGCTGATCGTTATTTTGGCACCAGAGCGATGGTCGTGGGAAAGTCAGACTGCGATATCCCACTGGATGTGAGGGTCGATAGCGGCGCGGGAGTAGGGTCTGATAGGTTGGTTAATACTGTCGCTGGTTACGATTTATTTGGTGGAAATTTGATAATTGTTGATTTCGGTACTGCTACAACATTTGATGTGGTTGATCACGATGGAGCTTATATTGGTGGTGTGATAGCTCCGGGGGTAAATCTTTCTTTAGAGGCTTTACATCAGGAAGCCGCAGCACTCCCACACGTAGATATTGCAAGACCAGAAAAAGTTATAGGGACTAATACAGTAATGTGCATGCAATCAGGTGTTTTTTGGGGATACATTGGATTGGTAAAGGAAATTTGTCAGCGTATTATTACTGAACATGGATCGGAAATGAGAATAATTTCTACAGGAGGGCTAGGGCCTCTATTACAATCAGCAGAAAAGGTATTCGATGAGTGGAAAGATGATCTAACAATGCATGGCTTGCGTTTGATCTTTGAACACAATGAGAATTTAGAAATCAAATGAGCGCTGATCACTTAATTTATATGCCGCTTGGTGGAGCGGGTGAAATTGGATTAAATTCATATATATATGGTTTTGGTCCGCCCAATAAAGAGCGTTTCATTATTGTCGATCTTGGTGTTTCTTTTCCTGATATGGAGACTACCCCTGGCGTAGATTTAATTCTTCCAGATTTATCATGGATAATGAAACGGAGGGATAGGCTTGAGGGGATTTTGATCACACATGCGCATGAAGACCATATTGGTGCAATCGGGCATTTGTGGGAAGACTTGCGTGTACCTGTATATTGTAGAGCTTTTACCGCCCATATAGCGCGATTAAAAATGAATGATGCCTATTCCTCTGAAAGCTCTGTTAACACAGTAGAACAATGGCCTAAAACATTGAGCTTAGGGCCATTTAAAGTAGGATTTGTGCCCATCTCACATTCAATACCAGAGAGCAGCAGTGTTGTTATAGACACCCCTGTCGGTCGACTCGTGCACACAGGTGACTTCAAAATTGACGAAACCCCTGGTGTTGGTGAGCCGTTTAGTAAAGAAGTTTGGTTGGATATTGCCAAGGGTGGTGTAAAGGCGCTTATTTGTGATAGTACTAATGTTTTTTCAAAACAGAAGGGGCGGTCAGAAGCATCAATTAGTTCATCCATACAGGAACTTATAGAAAGTGCTGAAAAGCTTGTTGTGGCAACAACTTTTGGATCAAATGTTGCTAGATTGAAGACATTAGCAGAAGCGGGCATAAAATCTGGTCGCTCGGTCTGCCTGCTTGGGCGGGCTATGAGAAGAATGATAGACGCGTCGGTGGAATCAGGTGTTTTGAGTGATTTTCCTCCTCTCATCAGTCCAGAAGATGCTCTGAATGTTCCACGACAAAATTTATTAATTTTGGCAACTGGATCTCAGGGAGAGCGCAGGGCCGCTACCGCTCAGTTAGCAAATGGAAAGTACAGAGGTTTTTCATTGCAAGAGGGTGATCTGTTTATCTTTTCGTCAAAGACAATACCCGGTAATGAAAAAGGTGTATCTAGAATAATTAATCAATTTTCAGAGATGGGTGTCGACGTTGTCGAGGATGACTCTGGTCTTTATCATGTTTCTGGTCATGCAAACCGCCCTGACCTAGAGCAAATGCATAAAATTATTCAACCACAATTTCTTATACCAATGCATGGAGAACACCGGCACCTACGAGAGCATTCCAAGTTAGCGTCAGAGAAGGGGATTGCATCAATTGTTTGCCCCAATGGAAATATTTTAAGTTTATCTTCTAATAAGCCTACGATCTTAGAAAAAGTAGAGCTTGGTAGGTTATATCTTGATGGAAGTTCTAAAGTTACTTCAACGGAGGGTGCAGTCAGAGACCGTATACGTATGGCTTTGAATGGTTTGGTTATTGTGACCATTCTCCTTGATGAAAAAGATGATCTTATTGGAGACCCTTGGTGTGAAACAAAAGGTTTGCCGCTTGTAACAAACTCAAATGCTCCCTTGATTGATTGTCTGGAAGAGGATTTAGGGCAACTGATTGGTAGAGTTGACCCAGATGTTATTTTGAACAACGACAAATTAGAAGAAGTCTTGAAAAGGGGTGCTAGGCAAACCTGTAAATCAGAAATTGGAAAAAAGCCTGAAGTTTCTGTTATAATTAGTCGGTTAGCCTAATAAGAGATCCTAAGTACAGCTAGATAAAATTNAAATTTATGCTATTGCGTTTNTTTTAATGCGTTTGTCTTTCCACAAAACTNTTTGTAATAAAAATAGGNAGNCCAAATTCATTTTTGTTTTCTGACGAATTAGATGAGTTGTTTCGATTTTTTNGTTCTGATTTTGGTGGCTCAATACTTGTGTTAACGGCTTTCTTTGGTGGACTGCTTCGGGAGGCNTTTTTNANTTTATTTTCAGGTGNTTTTTCGACATTACTCGTTTTTGTATCAAAAGAAAAATTANCAATTAAAGGAATTTCGANCTGAATTAACTTTTCAATAGCCTTTAAATTTTTTTCGTCTCGAGGCGTCGAAATCATAAGAGCTTTTCCATTACGACCTGCTCGTCCAGTTCTACCAATTCGATGAACATAATCTTCTGCATTTATTGGAACATCAAAATTATAAACATGGCTGACACTTGGAATGTCCAATCCGCGAGCAGCAACATCGGAAGCTACAAGAAACTGCAGAGATCCGGTTCTAAAATCATCAAGAGTATTCATTCTATTTTTTTGGTCTAAATCTCCGTGAATTGGTGCGGCATTAAAGCCATATTTTTGTAATGACTTTGCACAAATATCTACGTCAGTCTTACGATTACAAAATATAATTGCATTTTTGCAATCTTCACCTTCTTTTAGTATTAAATCTCTTAGAACTTTACGTTTCTCAGTGCCCTCCCGGTCTTTTCGTGTTGCTTTGAAGATTATCACACTTTGTTTGATGTTTTCTGCGGCAGATGCCTGTCGAGCAATTTCTAAGCGCAAAGGAGCTGATAAAAAAGTGTTAGTTAACCTTTCTATTTCCGTGGCCATTGTTGCAGAGAAAAATAGCGTTTGACGAGTGAAGGGGGTAAGATTGAAGATACGTTCAATATCTGGAATGAAGCCCATATCGAGCATTCTATCCGCCTCATCAACGACCATAATTTGAACNCCAGTGAGCAGTAATTTACCACGTTCAAAATGATCTAGAAGACGTCCGGGAGTTGCAATTAATACATCCACCCCCTTGTCAATTAATTGATCTTGCTCTTTGAAGGACACTCCACCGATGAGNAATGCTTTAGTAAGCTTTAAATTTTTTGAGTATANTTCAAAGTTTTCGGCTACCTGTGCCGCTAACTCTCTGGTTGGNCAAAGNACNAGNGACCTAGGCATGCGAGCTCTAGCTCGTCCTCGAGCTAGTAAATGTATCATNGGNAAAGTGAAACTTGCGGTTTTACCGGTNCCNGTTTGGGCAATCCCCAANACATCTCTGCCTTCAAGTGCCGCAGGAATAGCCTGTAACTGTATNGGTGTTGGCTGCTTGTACCCAACGTCTTGGATCGCATTTAAGATTTTTGGGTTTAACTTTAGATCTGAGAATATCGCCATAAATATATTTCAATTACATCTATGGGGCTGATTGCAAATAAATATTTTCAATACCTCTAGTTCTTGANATTTCACTATTCGGGGTAATATCCAAAAAAAAAGCTAAGGTCAATCGCAGTGCTTAATTACATNCTAATTTGAAAGGGNGAGTTCTTTCGTTTTTGATGTTTTAATGGTGGGATAGTCTCGGGCAAGCCTGTCAAAATCCCACTGCAGCCTAGAAAGAAACACATGATCACCGTCGCTGTCTAACGCCNTATGCTGCTTATTTTCTGAATTAAGCTTATCTACTTCTTGCTTTTCGCCTGAAATCCAACACGCTGACTTAAATTGACTTGTTTCAAAGCGCACAGGTAAGCCGTATTCCAACTTAATCCTGCTCTCCAGTACTTCAAATTGCAATGGGCCAACTACACCCACTATATACCCAGATCCGAAAGTTGGTTTAAATATTTTAGCAGCGCCTTCCTCGGCAAATTGAAAAAGTGCTTTTTCCAGGTGTTTACTTTTCATTGGATCCAGTGACAAACAATTTTGTAAAACTTCAGGCGCAAAAGAAGGAATTCCCTTCACCTGTAATAATTCGCCTTCAGTAAGAGTATCACCTATTCTTAATTGTCCATGGTTAGGAATTCCAATAATGTCACCTGCCCAGGCCTCTTCTGCTAGCGATCTATCCGAAGCTAGAAAAAGCACAGGATTTGATGCGGTCATAACCTTTTTTGATCGCACATGTGTAAGTTTCATTCCTCGCTTAAAATGCCCAGACGCAAGACGTACAAAAGCCACTCGATCACGGTGCTTTGGATCCATATTAGCCTGTACCTTAAATACAAACCCGGATACTTCCTTTTCTAAAGGTTTTATTGACCTTGGTACTGCTGATTGCATTTGTGGAGACGGTCCAAAGTTAGCTATCCCTTTCATCAATTCTTGTACACCAAAACTATTCATCGCGGACCCAAACCAAATGGGCGTGAGATGCCCTTCCAATAATGATTTTGGGTTGAGAGGAGGTAGTAGCTCTTTTGCTATTTCCACTTCTTCTATTAACTTTTTTTTCAGCTCTGTTGGGATGTGTTTATCTATCTCTGGATCTTTAAGTCCTTTAATTTTGATACTTTCACCTACGCGATTTTTATCAACTCTATCCATTAACTCCAGCCGGTCATGGATAAGATCGTAACATCCTATGAAATCTGAACCAGAACCAATGGGCCAACTGACTGGTGTCACATCAATTGCTAGGCTTTCTTGAATTTCATCTATAATCTCAAATGTGTCGCGGCTTTCGCGGTCCATTTTGTTGCAAAAGGTAAAAATGGGTAAGTCACGTAATCGGCAGACTTCAAATAGTTTTTGGGTTTGGCTTTCNACGCCCTTTGCACCATCAATTACCATAATGGCGGAGTCTACTGCNGTTAGTGTTCTGTANGTATCTTCTGAAAAATCNCTATGTCCAGGAGTATCTACTAAATTGAANCGATAGCTGTTAAAATCAAAAGACATTGCAGANGCCGATACAGAAATTCCTCTATCTTTCTCCATTTGCATAAAGTCAGACCGAGTTCGCCGTGCTTCTCCTTTTGCTCTAACTTGCCCTGCTAATTGAATAGCTCCTCCATATAAAAGAAACTTTTCAGTAAGTGTNGTTTTACCTGCATCGGGATGGGAAATGATAGCAAAAGTTCTTCGGCGAACAACTTCTTTATCAATATTGGTTGATTTGGATGGGTTTGTAGACATTTAAACCCGATATCTTAAGGTAATTTGAAAGGCAACCCACCCAAAAATAGAAAATAATTTCTTATGATGGACTATTTAATTATTTAATTTTAATTTCAGTAATAATAATTTGAGCTAAGACTTAATTTGGAAATCACTTTCAAGATTGGACGAGGTTGCACGTTAGNTCCATCCCTGTTAGATCCATTTTGTTTTTATGGATAAGTTTTACAGAGGTTGTTTTTTTGNCAAGAACCTTAGTTCCACGTTTAGAAATTAAGTCGCTCACCAAGNTATACGATAATANTAAAGTCGTAGATGCTGTTTCATTAAGTGTACTGCCTGGGCAAATAACGTGTTTGTTGGGTCCATCTGGTTGTGGTAAATCTACGACACTCAGAATGATTGCTGGGGTCGANCCTCAATCTTCGGGAGAAGTTTGGGTTGATGGCCAAATGATTTCTGGTCATGGTTTCAGTGAACCACCAGAGAAGCGTTATATTGGCCTGATCTTTCAGGATTTCGCACTTTTTCCTCATATGACAGTCTGGCAAAATGTTGCATTTGGTATCACTAAAACAAGTGACGATATTAAAGAGAAAGCCAATGAACTTTTATCAAAAGTTGGGCTTACTTCGAAGTGTGATAAATTTCCGCATGAACTATCGGGTGGGGANCAACAGCGTGTTGCACTTGTTCGTGCACTTGCCCCAAGGCCACGCATAATGTTAATGGACGAGCCATTTTCTGGCTTAGATAAGCGTCTCAGAGATGATATACGAGACGAAACTATAGATATTTTGAAATCAGAAGCTACCGCTGTACTGTTAGTAACCCATGAGCCGGAAGAGGCGATGAAAATGGCAGATGAGATAGCATTAATGAGGGATGGAGGAATTGTTCAAAAAGGTGCGCCATATAATTTGTATAATGCACCAGTGGACCGTGAGGCTGTAGCATTTTTTTCTGATGCAAATATTATTAAGTCTACAGTAAATGGCGCACTCGCAAATTCACAATTCGGCCAGTTTTTTGCACCTGGATTGAGTGAAGGTGCCAGCGTAGAGATAGTTATCAGACCGCAGCATGTAAGAATAGANTTNGACAGAGATGGAAAAGGTCCTTTNCCTACTGTTTCCATGGGTATTCCAGCTCGTGGATGCGTTGAGCGTGCTAGATTTCTTGGAAATGAAAGCCTCATAGAATTCAAAATGGATTTTGATAACAGTATATTTAAAGTAACGATTCCTAGTGTATTTTTACCNAAATTAGGTCAGCCTTTATGGCTCACGATTCCNCGTGATCGATGTTTTGTTTTTGCAGCTTAGTAAAGTGCAAAACAAAAAAACTATTTTAATGTGTTGCCTCTTTGATAACTGAGCATTAACAACTAAATAGATTANTATGAAATGGAAGGGCAAAGGCCCTCTAAGCAGAAGGATCGTCGAAATGCTAAATAATATTGGACTTCCTGGTATCTTACTTATTGCAGTAGTTGTATTAGTTATGTTTGGCCGAGGCAAGATTAGCTCATTAATGGGCGAGGTTGGTAAGGGTATTACAGCCTTCAAAAAAGGTGTGAATGATAGCAANAAAGAAATTGAAGAAGAAACTTCTGACGCTGCTACGGATATCACTCCGGAGACTGAAAAAGACAAGGTCTANTTTGAATGTTTGATTTGGGGTGGACTGAATTACTTCTCATCGGAATAGTCGCTCTTATCGTAGTCGGGCCGAAAGAACTTCCAGTGCTCTTCAGNAAAGCTGGGCAGTTTGTAGGTAAAATTAAAGGGATGGCTCGAGAATTTTCAAGGGCTATGAACAATGCCGCTGATGACGTAGGGGTTAGTGATATATCGTCGACAATTCGTTCCGCTGCCAATCCTTTGAAATCTAGCGTCGATGCCGTAAAGAATGCTGCTACTGATTACACATCATATGACCCAGAAACAGAGACTGGCCAATTAGCCGGCAAAAGGGCAGAACAGGCCAAAAAAATAAAAGAACATGCAGAAAAAAAAGCTCAAGAAAAGCTAGACAAAAGCGCAGACAAGAATTTAGCAGATGATTTGCCAAAGAAGGGTAAGTCCTCAAAAGGCAAAAAGAACGTATCATCCGATAAGCTTGAGAATAGCTAATGGCAGTAGATGATGACATCCATGACAGCTCAGCTCCACTTATTGAGCATTTAGCAGAACTTCGTCAGAGGCTAATTTATTCCGTTTTGGCATTCATTGTCGGTATGATAATTTGTTTCACAATTTGGAACCCTATTTTTGATTTTTTGACTCATCCTTTGTGTTCTGCAATGGCGGTTCGAGGTCATTCGGATTGTGGTCTAATATTAATTAAGCTGCAGGAAGGTTTTTTTGTGGCTATTTCGATTTCTTTATTAGGTGGTTTAGTTTTGTCATTTCCTATTATTGGTTTCCAAATGTGGCGCTTTGTGGCTCCGGGTTTGTACAAGACTGAAAAAAACGCTTTCTTGCCGTTTATCGTTGCTTCACCGTTTATGTTTTTTCTNGGTGCAGCCTTTGCCTATTACGTAGTAACTCCTTTAGCTTTTGATTTTTTTCTCGGCTTTCAGCAAACTGGTAGCGTATTAGATGAGGATAACGTTGATAATGCGGCGGCGGGCATAGCATTTCAGGGTTCGGCGCAAGAATATTTAAGTTTAACCATAAAATTTATTGTTGCGTTTGGGATGTGCTTTCAGTTGCCGGTTTTGCTAACTTTAATGGGAAAAGCGGGTTTAGTAAGTGCTGAGGGACTTGGCAATGTTCGAAAATACGCAGTTGTAGCCATACTGGTTTTGGCTGCTTTAGTTACTCCTCCTGACGTCATCACTCAGGTGATACTTTTTGTTGTTGTTTATGGACTGTATGAAGTCTCTATACTTCTAGTCGCGCGTGTTGAAAAAAAGCGAGAAGAGAAGTTAAGGCAAGAGGGGTACTACGATGATGATGAGGAAAGCTTTGATGATCCTATTATGAAAGATTTCGATGACGAAAAAAACGAATGATCAACTTGCAAGAATTGCCGATGCATTAGAACGCTTGGCACCAAAAACTAAAGATCTTCCCAATTTTAATAATTTCTCTGCGTTCATGTGGCATATGGAGTCAGATTACCTTGAGCCTGTCCTTTTAAATAATACAATAGATATTTCGTTACTCAAAGGTATTGACCAAGTTAGGGATATTTTACTGAAAAACACAAATCAATTTGCAAACGGGTTCCCTGCAAACAATGCATTACTCTGGGGTGCCAGAGGTATGGGAAAATCATCATTAGTAAAGGCCGTACATTCGAAAATAAATAATGATGGAATTGAACTTAAAATAGTTGAGTTGCAGCGGGATGATTTGGGGTCGGTAGGTAGACTTTTAAAACTTCTTAAGCGGCTTCCATTTAAGTTTTTACTTTTTTGTGATGACCTGAGTTTTAGTTATGATGATCAAAATTATAAATCTTTGAAAGCAGTCTTGGATGGTGGTTTAGATGGAAGGCCTGACAATGTAATTTTTTATGCTACGTCAAACCGCAGACACTTGATGCCTAGGGATATGATTGAAAATGAAAGATCATCTTCTATAAACCCGTCAGAAGCTGTTGAAGAAAAAATTTCTTTGTCAGATCGTTTTGGTTTATGGTTAGGGTTTCACCCTTGTTCTCAAGATGAATATTTTGACATAATAGAAGGCTACACAAGGCATTATAATCTGCAAATCGATCCCATAGAACTTGAAGCTCAAGCTACTGAATGGGCTCGCACCAGAGGATCTCGATCTGGAAGAGTGGCTTGGCAGTTTTTTGTTGATTTAGCCGGTAAACATAAGCTGCTCTTAAAATAAAAGTATTAAATAGCTTTTAATTATTAAGATACTCTAACGGATCCACGCTCTCAAAACCTTCCCTTATTTCGAAATGAAGATAGGGAGGATCGCCGTCGGGGATTTCACCTAATATGTCTCCTCGATTAACATTTTGATTTGTGGAGACCTTTATATTTGTTAAATTTGCGTAGACAGTTAAGATATTTCCTGGATGTTTAAGGACAACAATTGCTATTTGATTTATGTCCTCAGTCACTGTGGCTACTAGTCCAGTGTCTGCGGCAACCACTTTCGTACCCGCCCGTGCAGTAAAATCAATTCCGTCATTTATATTTTTAGAGTACTCTCGTATGACTAAGCCCTCTAAAGGATATGCCATCCTACCATTTTCAGGTACTGATATTTTGGTGTTGGTTGACTCCGAAAATTCTTGCTTGTTCACATTTCGGGGTTGTGGCTTTTTCGAACTTGGTGGAGCGGGAGCCGCTGACTCAACTACTTCTTTTTGTGTATTTTTGGTAGCCTTTTTATCAACTAAAGGAATAATTAGAATCTGTCCTTCTCTGAGCGTATAATCGCTGTCTAGACCATTCCAATCNGCCAGGGAACGAACTGAAATATTGTAGAGACGNGATATAGTAAAAACTGTTTCTCCTCTAACAACGTTGTGCTTTATTGGGTCCATTAAGTTTTTTGCATCACTTGAAGTTCGGTCAAGTTGGTTATTNNCAGNCCCCCCAGCTACCTTTAAAGCGTTATCAGCGAGTTCCAAAACATTGATGTCTTTTGAAAGTGTCGTTTCCTCTATCTCGTCACTACTTTCTAAATATTGTCCGCCGCGCGAGCCAGTCCTTGGGAGCGCTAATACTTCCCCGTTGCGGAGCCTTTCTCCTTCTGCCAAACCATTATACCGCGCTAACTCGCNTGGATTTTGTCCAAGTCGTTCTGCCATACTTTCGATAGTATCATCTCGTCTAGCAACAGCTATTTGATAAGTTGGNTAACTTATAATGCCTAGTTCNTTTGCTTTTGGTCTAGATTGAGTAGCCTGANGCGCTGCGTCGGAAGTATCGAAAGAATTACCTCGAAAATCAAAATCGAAATTANTCAAAGATGAATTTTCGCATGCGCTTAACGCCCACAAAATAGTCAGTAAAAAAAAATATTTAAATTTGGTTAATTTGGGTTTGATCATGTGAAAGTTTTCCAAAAAATAAATATTACTGCCTTTTTATACATAGATACCGTCTTCTCTCCCNTCGAGCAATGGTACAAAGCGNACATCGCATAAATCTTCNTATTTAAAATTTGTTTCTGTTCTTTCTACCTTAATGAGTTTTTGAATTTCATCCGACTGGCCCACGGGTATTATCATAATACCTCCAACCTTTAATTGATTAAGTAATATTGGTGGTGGATCCTCAGCCGCCGCTGTAACTATTATACGGTCAAACGGTTGTTGTTCGACAATTCCTTGGCTTCCGTCACCCCAAATAGGCGTTATATTNTTCAAATTTAATTTTTTAAAGATTNGTCTNGCTTCGTCATANAGNGGTTTAAATCTTTCAACAGAATAAACTCTTCGGGCNAGTTTGCTCAAGATAGCAGTCTGATAGCCTGANCCAGTTCCAATTTCTAAAATTTTATCACGANTGGTAACCTTTAAAGCTTGCGTCATAATTCCTACGACTGATGGTTTGCTTATGGTTTGACCACATTCAATNGGAAGTGGGGTGTCTTCGTNTGCTCTTTGGGCAAACACCCCTTTAANAAAGTGTTCTCTATTTAAGCTNTCNATAGCCTTAAGTACATTATNNTCCACNACTCCTTTTGANCGAACAGACAANATAAATTGCATTTTTTTTTCATCNTTCTTTTGCATCAAAATNACTCAAAGTCTNNTATTTTATCNAATGCTGTTAGGTTNGCTCTCATTGGTGTTAACGAAATAAAACCGGATAAATTAGCGGCAACATCCGAGTCTTGAGTNACCTGANTGTGTTGATTTCCACCTTTGACAAACAAAAATTCTTTACCGTTAGGTGTTTTAAATGGGCTTACACTGAAAGTTGTATTNGGCCTCAACCCCTGAGGGACTACTNTAATCCCTTTTATATTTTCNGTTGGAGGAAANTTAACATTGTAAAATACNTTATAGTCANCTTNTGTNTTAATATNTTTATCAAGGATCTTATTAATCACGCTCAAACNATGATTAATTGATGGATTGAANGGACTAGACATTTTCTCTGACTCCGGTCCTAGNTATTGTGATAGAGCGATAGANGTAATTCCTTGAAGTGCGCCCTCNATNGCCGCTCCAATCGTACCAGAGTANAANACATTTTCTGCTGAATTATTACCCTTATTTACTCCAGATAGAATTAACGAGGGTGGATNGTTTTTCATAACATGATGTATTCCAGAAATCACGCAATCAGCAGGATATCCTGAAACTGAATAACTATTCTTTGCAGTTTTTTCGATAAGCACCGGGGCGTTATAACTTATACAATGTCCCACCCCCGATCTTTCATTGCTAGGAGCGATGGTAAAGATGTTATCNTCATCTGTTAATTTCNGAGCAATTTCACGAAGAACTTTTAAGCCAGGTGCATTAATTCCATCATCATTAGTAATAAGTATTCGCATAATCTCAGACTNCTTTTATCTCCTTTGTACGAATGATTTACAACATCTACAATAGTATCATTATTGAGGAGAACTATGGGTCAAAAAGTGTTGCTAAAACACGATTTGCCTCAGCTTTGGGTGACATTAACTTTTCTTTATTTTCGCCAGGAAAGAACCGGGCTCTCAATGCAGTTCTCATTGGTGCAATACCAAAAATATGCACATTAGGGCCTATTTTTTTTGTCTCATTTGCCCATGACATCGCCAATGATATCTGTGCACTTTTTGATGATCCATATATTCCATAGAATTTATTTCCATTACATGGGTCTTCAAAAAATAGAGCATGACCTTCTTTTCTTATAATTGGGCTAATAAAATTTATTAATAATGCAGTTGCTGTAATATTAGTCGAATAGGATTTGTCTAAATCTTCCAAATCAATCGTGCTTAAAGGACTTAATGGGGGTGCATAAATTGCTGTATGAGCCCAAAGATCGATTCTGCCCCATCTTTCGAATATTGATGTAAAAAGCTGCTTCATAGCTTCTCTATTTGTGATATCCATTGGAACCAATGTAGCAGAGCCATTTTTTGATTTTATTCTATCGTCTAAATCTTCAAGGCCACCCACTGTACGAGCTACCGCTATAATGTGATGGGTTTCGCTTAATTTTTCTGATAGAGCAGCTCCCAATCCGCGAGAAGCACCCGTGATGAGGGCTATTTTTTTTGCCATGAGGAAGCCTTTTCAAATAAATTATAATAATTGATAACTTATACTTGTCAAAAATTTTTCGGCTTAGGTGTATTTGTATTACGAAACATTTGTTAAATTACCAGACTACGGTCTGGTCTTTTTCACCTGAATAAAATTTATAAAATTTTAAGATGTGCACACAATAAGTTCATNGATCTTCCATTTTATTCACATGTTTTTACTAATATCTCGTATTTTTCAATTATCCAGCCTAAGGCTCTTTCAGGGTTTTGTGCTTTAATTGATGTTATCATATCCTCAAATATCAATGCGCTTTTGCTAAAATCTATTTGAGGTATTGTTCCATTGCCTAGTATTGCCATGTAAGCAAAAAAGGTAATTGCAACTAAAAATAGGCCACGAAGTATCCCGAAAACAAAGCCTAAAGCTTGATCAATTTTTGTGAGACGGGTCTTAGTAATAACTGTACTCAGAAGTGGTGTGAAGAATGAAAAAATTAACAAGCTCAGAGCAAAAACGCTAGCAAATGCAGCTATTATAGCTAGTTCACAACTGTCAGCCAATATCGGACCAAGCAGCGGAATTTCTTTTATTAGTGGAGTAGTCAGTGGTGCAAAAATAAACGCTATTATGGACGAAATAATCCATCCCATTATGGCCATTATTTCTCTGGTCACGCCACGTGCAAAAGCAAGTATCGCAGAAATCAATACTATTACTATTACTACGCCATCTACAATATTAAGGCCTTCCATCGTCCGATACCTTAGCTGAACCTTTATATTTTTGCATCATACTTATAAAACCGCGAAGAGTGTTTGTTTCTTGAACATTTATTCCATTTGGGGATGTTTTTTTGTTTCGTGTTGCAGTGATTGCTTCGATAAACCCTAACTTCTCTGCCTCTTTTAATCTACTTTCAATTTGGCTTACTTGTCGAACAGCTCCTGATAGACTAATTTCTCCGAAAGAAACAGTGTTTGGAGGAAAAATAATATTCTCTTTTGCAGAATAAATTGCTCCAGCGACTGCTAAATCTGCAGCGGGTTCATTAATTTTTATACCACCTGCGATATTCAAATAAACATCATGGTTGGCAAGGCTAATACCACATCTTGCCTCTAGCACAGCTAGGATCATCGATAATCGGGTACCGTCCCAGCCTATTACATTTCGGCGCGGCTGGCTGAGAGGCGAGGGTGTTACCAGAGCCTGAAATTCGACTAAGATTGGTCTCGTCCCTTCGACACCTGCAAAAACTACTGATCCTGGTATATTATGACCTCGTTCAGATAAAAAAAGCTCCGAGGGATTTTTTACTTGAACCAATCCATCAGTAGCCATTTCAAAAACACCAATTTCGTCAATCGGACCAAATCTATTTTTCACGGCCCGTAAAATTCTAAACTGGTGGCCCCGCTCTCCCTCAAAATATAACACTGTATCCACCATATGCTCTACTACACGAGGTCCAGCTATTTGCCCTTCCTTAGTTACATGCCCAACCATTATTACTGCAGTTCCAGAACGTTTTGCATAATTGGTTAGTTCAAATGCGGTAGACCTTACTTGAGATACGCTTCCTGGAGCGCTGTCTACAGCGTCAGACCAGATGGTCTGGATCGAGTCTATAATTGCAAGATTTGGTTTTTCATCTTCAAATGTTGTAAGTATATTTCTTAAATTTGTTTCTGAGCCAAACTTAATGGGCGCAGATGATAACCCTAAACGTTTCGCACGCAATTTTACCTGTGAAGCTGCCTCCTCTCCAGAGATGTAGAGAACCTTAAGTCCTGCTAAACCAAATTTTGCTGCAGCTTGTAGTAATATCGTAGATTTTCCAATACCTGGATCACCAGATAGTAGAATTGCAGATGAACTCACTAATCCGTTTCCGAGAACACGGTCAAATTCAGTAATGCCAGATTTAGAGTAAGAAAGGTGCGCATCGTTAGTAGAAAGATCGCTTAGAGATATCTTTTCGCCTTTTTCGTTGCCTAACGATACTTTTNTGGGTCCATTTGAAAGCCCTTTATTTTCCTGTAAAGTATTCCAATCACCACACCCATCACAGCGTCCTGCCCATTTGCTTGTTATTACCCCACAAGATGTACATGAGTATGATTTTGAGGTTTTGACCATGTCACACTTTTGCCAATTGTTTTTCAACAATTCAAGTTGATAAAAAAATTAACAATTTGATTATTTAAAATCACAAAAAATTAAATGACGCTTATCGGTCCCTTAGTTTCCCCATTAATAAACTGATAGATATAAGGATCTTTTGTTTCCCACANTTNGTTTGTTTCTCCTTCCCATCGGATTAATCCTGATTCTAAAAGAGCTACATTGTCNGCGATCTGCTCTACTGATGANATGTCATGAGTAACGGTAAGAGCAGTTACNGCCATTGTGTCAACAATTTCCCTGATTAAACTGTTAATTGTATTTGTCATGATAGGATCTAGTCCAGTAGTGGGCTCATCAAAAAATATAATTTCTGGGTTACCTACAATTGCTCTGGCNAGCGCAACNCTTTTTTTCATTCCTCCAGATAAGTCAGCGGGAAATTTATTTGCTACTTCATCGTTTAGGCCAACTTGTTCTAACTTTTGGATTGCTAGGCTTTTNGCTTNCGTCATTGATAATTTTTCTCTACCTTTTAAAAATTTAAAACAAATATTTTGCCAAACGGGAAGGCTATCAAAGAGAGCTGATCCTTGAAACAGCATGCCTATATTCGAAAGAGNNCGTGTAGGNNTTNNAGACGATACATNTTCGCCTTTTATANATACTTCCCCACTATCGGGTTTTATGAGGCCAAGTAAAATTTTTAAAAGTACAGATTTTCCACCTCCAGAAGTACCTATAATTGCGGTTGAACTTCCTTCCTTCACGAGTATGTCAACCCCGCGGAGTACCTTCTGATCTGCAAATGCTTTGTGAACGTTTTTAATTTCTATCATGAGTTAAAAAAGGCCTCTGTTAATACATAATTTGTAGCTAAAATAAAAACGCAAGCCGTCACTACAGCAGATTTTGTNGCTTTTCCTACTCCTTCAGCCCCGTTTGATGAATTAAAGCCGCTATAGCAACCAGATACAGAGATAATAAAGCCAAAAAAAACACCTTTAACTATGCCGCTGTAAATATCTGAAAATTGAAGCATACTTGCCGTGCTTGCCAAATAAGTACTCGAGCTAAAATCTAAACGATTTACTCCTACCAGGTATCCTCCAAGGATTCCTATTGAGTCACCAACGGCTATTAATGCTGGTAGGGACAGTGTAGCTGCAATAATGCGAGGGACCACTAAATATTTTATTGGGTTAGTAGAAAGGGTGATTAAAGCATCTAATTGTTCTGTCACTTTCATGGTTCCAATTTCGGCGGCTATTGAACTAGCTACACGTGCGGCCACGATTAAACCTCCTAGAACTGGGCCTAATTCACGCGTCATACCAATAGCAACTATCGCAGGAACTACTTGCTCTGCATTAAACCTCGACCCACCAGCGTAGATTTGTAATGCCAATGCGCCGCCTGTAAATAAAGCAGTTAACCCTAGTACTGGCAAAGACATCCATCCAATTTGGAAAAAGGCTTTTGCTATTTCTCCACCATAGATTGGCAGAGTAATTAGGTTCGAAAAAATTGAAATTATAAACTTTGTTACTCCGCCTACCTTTTGTAAAAATATATTAAAAGATTTGCCTACACTTCTCAAAATTTTCATTTTTACATCTCTAAATGTATATACGATTATATCGCTGTCCAAGCGCGGTTAGGATTTCATACCCAATCGAATTTGCCTCATCTGCAAGATCATCGATCGATTGTGTGCCATTTAAAAGCCATAAGTAATCTGGGTCTTCTTTACAATTAGAAACGTCTACCCCAATCAAGTCCATTGAAATACGCCCGATTATACTGTTCGGTATTTCATTGTAATACAACGTTGCTTTATTGCTCATACTCCTAAAGATGCCATCAGCGTAACCCGAGCTTACGGTTGCGACTTTTGTTATTTTTTTTGCAGTCCAAGTATTAGAATAGCCAACTGTTTCACCCGGTAGGACGGTTCGAATTTGAATTACAGGTAACTTAAGTCCAATGACTCTTTTTGCGCTAGAATAAGGATTTCCACCATATAAACCTATACCAGGTCTTGTAATATCAAAATGATATTGTTTTCCCAATAAAATGCCACCAGTAGCGGCAAGTGATTTTTTGCAATTTATGTCTTTAGTCATAGCGTTGAAATTAACAAGCTGGTTTTCGTTCATGGGATGGGTTTGATCGTCAGCGCACGCTAAATGTGATATGATTAATTCTGGTTTTAATTTAGAAATAGTCTCGTTTAATTCTTGAAACTCGGTAGCTTCCATTCCAAGGCGGTTCATTCCCGTATCTAATTGAATTCCAATCAACTGATTAGATGAATTTTCTAAATGAAATAATAGTTGTTTGGCTGAATTAATTAGAGGTATCAAATGAAAGTCTCTTAAAAGGGTTGTGTCTCCAACCATATGCCCGGAAAATATATATATTTTTGGGCCTGGGCCTATAGCGCGTCGAAGAGCTGCTCCTTCTTCTGCAACAGCTACGAAAAAATCTCTTGCTCCTGCTTTTGCAAGTGAGATCCCCACTTCCTTTATTCCAAGACCATAGGCGTTAGCTTTAACTACAGCTCCCGCTACGCCATTGGAAAGACTATTCAATGCATTCCAGTTGGAGCAAATATTCGCAAGATTTATATAAAGTTCGGCTGAACTCATAATCATGTCCTAAATCTATGCTATTAAAACTTACTTTTTAGCGCAATAATTGCAAGGATCTCTTTTATTCAATATCGCTGAACTTAAGTGTTAAAGTGTTCGTTTAGAGAGTAGGCCTGGCGAGCTAGTTCGGTTATTGCCTGCCAATCGGCATTTTTAATTTTATTTTGAGGAGCAACCCAACTGCCTCCAACACATGGTACATTTTTTAATGACAAGTAATCTAATGCATTTGTTGACGTCACTCCTCCTGTTGGGCAAAAGCTCACTCCGGGTATTGGACCTAGTATTGATTTCAAAGCTGCGATCCCACCATTTGACTCTGCAGGAAAGAATTTTTGAACAGAATAACCTCTGGCTAGCAAATTCATTACTTCTGACGGTGTGGCAGCACCAGGCAGAAGTGGGAGTTTAACTTCTGCACATGCTCTTAATATTTGATCTGTTATACCTGGACTCACTCCAAAACTTGCTCCTGCATTTTTAGCTGCATAAACATCTTCTTCAGATAATAGCGTTCCTGCGCCAATTATTCCCTCTGTAGTATTAGCTACCATTTCCTTGATAACATCGAGAGCATTTTTAGTCCTTAAGGTAATTTCTAAAACTCTAAGGCCTCCACCTATTAATGCTTTTGCTAATGGAACGGCACTTGCTGTGTCATCAACCACTAATACAGGGATAACGGGCGCCAATTTGCAAATATCTAATAAATCATGACTTTCTTTGTATGAATTCATATCATCTCAACTTATGTTATTCCGCCACCATATTTTGCGGATTTAGCATTTTCACGAAAAACTTTAAAAAGCTCTCTACCTAAACCACTTTCATTTTTAGTTAAGTCTTTTTTCCTTACTTCTCGAGATTCAAAATTTTTCTCTAAATTATTTAATTCTCCAGAAAGTGCATCCAACCGGATAAGATCACCATTTTTTATTTTTGATATTGGTCCTGAGCTTGAAGCTTCGGGGCTCAAATGAATTGCTGCCGGGACTTTGCCCGATGCGCCTGACATTCTCCCATCAGTAATTAATGCGACTTTGATCCCTCTGTCCTGCAGTACAGACAAAATAGGTGTTAATCCGTGTAGTTCTGGCATTCCGTTGGCGATGGGGCCTTGAAATCTCACCACGATTATTGAGTCTGAGTCTAGCTCATTCTTTTTAAATGCATTTTTAACATCTTCTTGAGATTCAAAGACTCTGGCCGGCGCTTCGATTATTTGTTTTTCCATCGGAACAGATGAAATTTTGATGATACAAGTTCCAAGATTTCCGTCTAATTTCTTGATTCCGCCAGATTTTTGAAAAGGGTCAATCACAGGTCTTAAAATTTTTTCATTATGCGTTTTTGTGCTCGATGGCACATATTCTATTTTACCATCAACCAGTTTCGGTTCCTTGGTGTAAGTTTCTAAGCCTAAACCCATGATAGTTTGTACATCGTTGTGCAGATAACCATACTCTAAAAGTTGAGATATCATGTAGTTCAGTCCACCGGCGGCGTGNAAGTGATTAACATCNGCTAANCCNTTNGGNTATATTTTGGCCATNAGAGGCGTTACACTNGANATGTCATCAAAGTCACTTAGTTCGATTTTAATTCCAGCGGCTTTCGCCATTGCAGGCAGGTGCAGCACCAGATTAGTTGATCCTCCAGTAGCCATTAGCCCCACGATGCCGTTCACAAAAGCTTTTTCGTCTAAAATTTGGTAAGCTGGTGTGAAGTATTTTCCTAAACTAGTGATTTCCAGTGCGCGTTTAGTCGCTAACTTGGTTAATGCGGTTCTTAGAGGCGTGTTAGGGGGAACAAACGATGATCCAGGTAAATGCAAACCCATGAATTCCATAAGCATTTGATTTGAGTTTGCCGTTCCATAAAATGTACATGTTCCGGGGCTATGATAGCTTGCCATTTCGGCCTTCATTAATTCTTCTCGACTGATTTCTCCTGTGGCAAATTTTTGACGTATAATAGATTTTTTGTCATTTGGAATGCCTGAGGGCATTGGGCCAGCAGGAGCAAATACGGCTGGGAGAAATCCAAAAGTAGCCGCTGATATAACTAAGCCGGGAACAATCTTATCGCACACCCCTAAATATATAGAAGTATCGAAAGTATTGTGGGAGAGAGCAATTGATGCCGCTAATGCAATTACATCACGCGAAAATAGAGAAAGCTCCATGCCGGGCTGCCCCTGCGTGACACCATCACACATGGCTGGTACTCCGCCTGCTACTTGAGCTGACCCCCCGAATTCTCTAGCTGTTTTGCGAATGAGTTCAGGATAGCTTTCGAATGGCTGATGAGCGGATAGCATATCATTATATGCCGTAACAATCCCAATGTTTCCATTTGAAGTTTTAGAAAGTGATATTTTGTCTTTTGAGGTGCTCGCGTAAGCGTGCGCCTGATTTCCACAGGTTAAATGCGCTCGCCTTGGGCCTATATTTAGTTGATTTTGCATATTCTCTAAATATTTAAGCCTAGAATCACGAGACCGCAAAATTATCCGATTTGTAACTTCTGATACAACTTCGTTAATTGGCATCGTATATATCTCTAATGAATGTTAGCGCTAACAGTTTTACTAACAGGTAACTTAAGATAATATAAAACTCAAGAAAAAAGATAATAATTGTTATTAAATTTTAACAATTAAATTAGATAGTTGCCAAAGATAATTATATTAACTTTACTTGTCTTTATTTGATCGAAAAATGGAAATGCTTAGCATGACAGAATTTACCTTGCGACTTAGGGCTGGCGTTGAAACTAAAAAATTCCGCTATGGATATCCTTGGATCTACAGCAATGATATAATCTCTGATCGTCGTTCGAAAGCATTAAAACCTGGTTCATTCTGTAAGTTGGTAGATTATGAGAAAAATCCAATTTGTCTGGTAACTGTTAATCCAAATTCAAAAATTTTTGCCAGAATAATGGATTTCAATCTTGAAGCCACTATCGATGCAAATTGGATTAAAGATAAGATTATGAAGGCATTATCTTTAAGGACAGAAATATTCAGAGACCCGTTTTGCAGGTTAATAAACGTGGAAGCCGATGGCCTGCCAGGATTGATTGCGGAGTGTTTCAATAAGGTTTTAGTGATGCAACCAAATGCATTCTGGACTGAGAATATGTGTAAAGTTATAGCAAGATCAATCAAAGAAGTTTGCGAAATTGATGTTGTAATCAAAAATGCAGCTGGTCGTTCAAGAAGACTGGAGGGTTTGGATGATAAAAACTCTGTATTTTTTGGTGATATTCCAGAAGGAGCAATATCAGTCCCTATGAATGGAGCTATATATAAAGCTGATGTTATTTCAGGACAAAAAACTGGTCTATTTTATGACCAAAGGCAAAATCATAAATTTGTCGCCAGTTTAGCAGGTGGGAAAGCAGTATTAGATGTGTTTTGTCATGTGGGTGGTTTTGGTTTAGCAGCGATCGCTGCTGGAGCATCAAATGTTTCATTTGTAGATAGTTCTGCAAGTGCTCTTGAATTGGTTGGTGTTGGTGCTGCTGAAATGAAAAAATCAGACAGCATTAATACGATACGCGGTGATGCCTTTGCAGTGATGAAAGAGCTCGCCAACTCTGATCACTTTTATGATATAGTCATTTGTGATCCTCCAGCGTTCGTTACATCTCGAAATTCTCTTCAATCTGGTTTGAGAGCATACGAAAAAATGGCAAAGTTAGCTTCTAGTTTGATAAGGGAAAATGGAGTTCTGGTCCTCTGTTCATGCTCCCAACTAGCCGATTTAATAAAATTTAGAAATGCTTGCGTAAGAGGCATTGGTAGGGGAGGACGGCGTGGTAAATTGATCTATACTGGTTTTGCCGCAGCGGATCATCCTATGCATCTCCAACTTTTGGATAATTCATATCTTAAA
>PAHS01000026.1 GCA_002711145.1 Marinovum sp.
CTCAGTCTTGAGACTGGTGACTTTGAACCTTTGCTTTTAGAGCAAATTTCAAATTGGGTTGCTGATGATGCCAATATACCAGTTTTATGCTGTGGAATGGTTGGTGCTAAACAGGGTTGGTTGGAGGCTCCCTACGCTACGGTTCCGTATAATCTCGTGCAAGATACTGATAGCGTAAAAGTTATTTGTAGGGATAATCGACTCGATGTTCGAATTTTGGGAGGCTTAAAGCAAAATAATCCTGCAGATGTTATGAGAGGAGAGGAGACCCAAATCAGGGGTTTTTTGTCGGTTTTCTCGGATTTCGACGGTATAATTTGTTTGCCTGGCACTCATACCAAGTGGGTCCATGTTAGTGCTGGAGAAGTAGTCAGTTTTCGTACTTTTATATCTGGTGAACTATTTGCTTTGATGTCCAAATACTCAGTATTAAAGTATTCTGTAAACTCTGATGGCTGGAGTGACCAAGAGTTTAAAAGTGCAGTTTCAGAAAGCATTTCAAACCCGCAAAAAATATTTTCAGATNTTTTTAAACTCCGAGCTGATGATCTTCTTAACAAGGTNGCAAAATCAGTACTCAGATCAANATTGTCTGGTTATATAATAGGNGCAGAACTAGCAGGTGCAAAGCCTTATTGGCTTGGACAAAATGTTGTTATTTTNGCAGANAATAACTTATCAAAAACGTACAAAGCTGCGTTGGAAGGTCAAGGAATTTTTGCTCAAGAGGTAGATGCAACGAAATGCACATTAGATGGATTGGCCCAGGCCTTTTCTTTAATCCATGGGAGACATTGAATGGTTAGAGAGATAATTGCAATTCTAAGAGGTGTCACACCACATGAAGTGGCGGGTATCGCTGAAGAANTGATATTATCAGGGATTACCAAAATTGAAGTTCCACTTAATTCNCCAAATGCATATGAAAGTATTGAAATTTTAGCAAACCGTTTTCTGAGTGAGGCAGTAATTGGAGCGGGCACTGTGCTTGCGAAAAGTGAAGTCTCTCTTGTTTGGAANTCAGGCGGAAAGATGATTGTTTCACCGAACGTTAACGTCGATGTGATTAAAGAAACAAAGAAGTTAAATATGAGGTCTTANCCCGGTGTTTTCACTGCNACNGAATGTTTTGAGGCAGTCCAAAATGGTTCTGACGGCTTGAAATTATTCCCAGCTTTTCTAATGGGAGTTGAGGGCNTAAAAGCTTTGAGAGCGGTTCTGCCTCCAAGTCTATCAACTTATGCTGTTGGAGGTGTCGACCCTAACAATTTTGTTGATTGGCTAGCTTCCGGTGTAACTGGCTTTGGTATCGGAAGCTATCTGTACAAAGTGGGTGACAACGCCTCTGCCGTTAGAGAAAAAGCTGATGAAATCGTTTCAGCATATGATGATGCCTATGATGCCTNTGATGCAAGTACCTAAAGTATTTAATCANACGATTAATGCACTTGGAGAAGGGCCTTTATGGCACCCCGGAATTCAAAGTTTGTTCTGGTTTGATATTCTGAATAAAACTATTCACATGTCAGATGGCTTAAATCATAAATCGTGGATATTTGAATGCTTTGTTTCGGCAGCTGGATGGGTATCCAATGAAAAGTTAGTAATAGCATCGGCCACTGATTTAAGGCTTTTTGATATTTTAACAGGCGCAAGTGAACAGATCTGTCAGCTTGAGAGTAATAATAACTCAACACGATCAAATGATGGTCGAGCCGATCCCTATGGGGGGTTTTGGATTGGGACTATGGGCCTTGCTGCTGAACCGCATGCTGGTTCAATTTATCGTTTTTTTGAGGGGGAAATAGTCAAATTATTTCCAAACATAACTATCTCAAATTCAATTTGTTTTTCGCCAGATAAAAAATTTGGGTATTTTTGTGATACGCCAGAAAGAAAGATAATGCGAGTTTCTTTAGATCAAAAGGGATGGCCTAGTTCGGATCCAGAAGTTTTCATCGACCTTCAAGAAACTAATTTAAATCCAGATGGAGCTGTTATAGATCTCTCTGGTTATCTTTGGTCTGCACAGTGGGGAGCGTCGAGGGTTGCTCGTTATGATAGAAATGGCTGCTTTGTAAGTGAACTTAAATTCAATGCAAAGCAGATTAGTTGTCCGGCATTCGGGGGCAAAAATATGAGTACTTTATTTGCTACATCAGCCTCTGTGGATTTAGATGATGCCAGCCCAAATGATGGAAAAACTTTTTTAACTGAAGTTGATTGCGTCGGGCAGGAAGAGCATAGGGTCATAATATGAAAGCTGTTAAGCGTGAGCTAGGTACCTGCTATTATCCAGAGCATTGGCCTGATGAAATATGGAAAACTGACGCCAAGCAAATGGTTGATTTAGGACTCAAATGGGTGCGTATTGGTGAGTTTGCTTGGTCAAGATTAGAGCCTCAAGAAAGTGAGTTTTGTTTCGAATGGCTTGATCGGGCAGTAGAGATATTAGGTAAAGCCGGTTTGTCGGTAATATTAGGAACTCCAACTGCTACGCCGCCTACTTGGGTTCTCAAGAAATACCCAGATATGTTAGCAGTAGATGCTGAGGGTCGGCCCAGAGAATTTGGATCACGAAGACATTACTGTTTTTCGCACGAAGGGTATCGGACTCAATGTTCTTTAATTGTAAGGCAGTTGGCAGAACGTTACGGAGCTAATCCATATATTCAAGCATGGCAAACTGACAACGAGTATGGATGTCATAATACGACAATTTCATATTCATCTTCTGCACTGAAATCCTTTCAAAANTGGNTGTCAAGGGCTTATGGCAATGACATTAATAAATTAAACGAGGATTGGGGTAACGTTTTTTGGTCAATGGATTACCGAAGTTATGATGAGATAAGTCTGCCAAATTTGACTGTTACGGAACCAAATCCATCCCATACATTGGCTTTTCGGAGATTTACGAGTTCACAAGTCGTTTCTTTCAACCGAATTCAAACCAAAATTATAAGAGAATATTCGTCGGCACCAATTATCCACAATTTCATGGGTCGTATTACTGATTTTGATCACTTTGAAGTTGGAGAAGATTTAGATATTGCAAGCTGGGACAGCTATCCACTTGGNTTTTTGCTTGATAGAGCGGGAGCAACGGAAACTGAAAAAGATGATTTTCTGCGTCAGGGTGATCCAGATTTTCAAGCGTTCCACCACGATTTGTACAGATCAGTGTGCGATGGTCGATGGTGGGTAATGGAGCAACAGCCTGGTCCTGTTAACTGGGCTCCATATAATCCAGAACCCTTGCCCGGCATGGTAAGGCTCTGGACATGGGAAGCGTTTGCTCATGGAGCTGAGACTGTTTCGTACTTTAGGTGGCGACAAGCTCCCTTCGCTCAGGAGCAAATGCATTCAGGGCTATTACAGCCGGATAGTGCCCCTGCACCTGGTTACTTTGAGGCGAAGCAGCTAAAGGAAGAGTTGGCTTTGTCTCCAGCTGTTTCGAGTGGATTGTCAGATGTAGCCATTTATTTTGATTATGATGCAGATGCTGCGTGGGCTGTACAACCGACGGGAGCAGGCCTTAACTATTTTCAACTAATAATGGATCATTATAAAGCATTTAGAACCCTAGGATTAAATGTGGATTTTGTGCATAAGAAGACAGAAGANTTCTCAAGGTATAAGTTAATATCAATAGTGGGAGCTATTCATATTTCGAGTGAGTTAATCTCACGTCTTTCTACGAGTAAAGCAAAACTCGTTTTTGGGCCTCGTACTGGTGCCAGAGTGGGAAATATGCANATACCAACAAATTTACCTCCCGCCATCAATCTCGTAAAATCTAGAGTTTTAAGGGTAGAAACGCTTCCGCCCAATTTATCGCTGGAGATTGACCCTCTAGGTCAAGCTAATAGGTATATTGAAACCATAAATGTTGATAGTAATGCAGCTTCTTATCTTACGTTAAAAAACGGCAAAGTAATCGCAACTATAGAAGCGACGGGCGCGATATATTTGGGATCAATGCTTGATCAAGAAGGGTTGCGCGTATTCTATAAAGGATTATTCGACGAAATTGAGCTTGATTATCTTTTGATGCCAGCTGGAATACGTAGAAGGTGCACTGACAGTGAAGAATTTTGGTTTAATTATAACGACCGAACCACCCAAACGAAAANTGGCAATATGATGCCAGCGGAAGTGAAACGCCTGCCGCTTATTAAATTATAGTAGCTGGTGGTGGAAATTAAAGCAGTAATGTAATTAGGCTGTACTAATTTCGTCTGCCATTTGTCGACCATCACGACCTTCAACCAGCTCATAATTTACTAATTGATCTTCGGCCAAGCCTGTCAAGCCTGACTTTTGAACCGCAGATATATGCACAAATACGTCATTTCCACCGTCACTGGGCTCAATAAATCCAAAGCCTTTTGTCGTATTAAACCACTTTACTTTTCCCTGTGGCATATTTTAAACCTCTTCGAACTAATTACTATAACATTAAGACAACTTTTGAATTAATCTCTGAACGATTACCCTAGTCTATTTATAATACCGAAAGGTTAGTGCTAATTTTATATTTAGCCAGTTAAATTTTTTGATAGGATGCTAAGATGCTGATATATGGTTTAAAAAACTGTGATAAGTGCAGAGCTGCTAGGAAGGTTTTGCTGAATTCAGTTTTTGTTGATCTGAGAGAGACCCCATTTGCTCGGACGGAGATTAGCACGTTAGTTAAAAACTATGGTGAAGATATAGTTAACAAAAAGTCTACTACATGGCGTTCTCTGACTGAAACGGATCGGCAACTTACAACCACAGATTTGCTTGAAGCATATCCTACGTTATTTAAACGCCCTATCATTGAAGATGGTGAGGGTCATTATACCTTTGGTTGGACAAAAGACATAATGGAACAGTATCAATCCGATAAAAAATAGATTTTTATTGATCAAAATTTACGTCCAAAATGTTATCTGATATCTGGCGGGACGCACTCTTTTTTAAGTTCGAGAATAACTTGATCAAATTCAAGGGTTTCAGTGTGTTTTTCGCCCAATTTACGAACAGTTATTGTTCTCTCATTAACCTCTCTGTTTCCAATGGCTAAAATGATTGGTACTTTGGCTAAAGAATGTTCACGAACTTTGTAGCTTATCTTTTCATTTCTAAGGTCACTTTCTGCTTTGATACCCGCAACTTTTAATGCATCTACAATTTCGTTACAGTATCCATTTGCATCAGTGATGATGGAAGCAACAACGACCTGCCTTGCGGCAAGCCAAAAGGGTAATTTTCCAGCATAATTTTCAATGAGTATGCCTATAAATCTTTCAAGGGAACCAAACAAGGCACGATGCAGCATAATAGGCGCCAATTTCTCACCCGATGCACTCACGAAAGTTGAGCCGAACCTTTCCGGCAAGTTGTAGTCGACTTGAAGTGTTCCACATTGCCAGTCGCGACCAATTGCATCGCGTAACACGTACTCCAGCTTTGGTCCATAGAAGGCACCCTCTCCCTCAAAGATGGTATAAGACATGCCAGCGCGGTCCAAGGCGGTTTTGAGTGCCGCCTCCGACAAGTCCCAGCTTTCGTCGTTTCCAATACGGTTTTCAGGGCGGGTCGACAGTTTAATGTGTACATCCTCAAACCCAAAGTCCTTATAAATTGACAGAATCAACTCGTTTACTTTCAAGCACTCATCAGTCAATTGTTCGGGGGTGCAGTAAATATGTGCGTCGTCTTGAGTGAAACTCCGTACACGAAGCAAACCATGCAACGCTCCCGAAGGCTCGTAGCGATGCACTTTGCCAAACTCAGAAATCTTCATCGGCAAATCNCGATAACTGCGCAGNCTTTCATTGTAAATCATCATATGGCCTGGACAGTTCATAGGCTTAAGCGCGTAGTCGCGATCATCNTGGGTTTGTGCGAGGAACATATTNTCCATGTAGTTGAACCAATGCCCTGAGGTCTCCCACAATGCTCGATCCATNATGTCTGGTGTGTTGACCTCGACATATCCTGCTTTTTCCTGACGGCGGCGCATGTAGCTGATTAGAGTCTGAAATAGGCGCCATCCGCTTGGATGCCAAAAAACAGATCCTGGCGCTACTTCTTCAAAATGAAACAAGCTCATTTCCCGCCCTAGTTTTCTGTGATCGCGCTTTGCTGCTTCTTCGAGGAAGTTGAGGTGTGCACGCAGGTCTTCTTTATTTTTAAAAGCTACGCCATAAATTCGTTGAAGCATTGGACGATTACTGTCCCCACGCCAATATGCGCCCGCTACGGACATCAGCTTCCATGAATCTCCCGGTACCTGGCCAGTATTTTGAAGATGTGGACCACGACACAAATCTTGCCAGTCGCCATGCCAGTACATACGCAATGGCTCGTTTCCAGGAATGGCTTCAATCAGTTCAACTTTGTAGGGCTCATTGCTTTTCTTGTAATAGGCAATAGCTGCTGACCGATCCCACACTTCTGTTCGCACGGGATCGCGCAAATTGATGATATCCTTCATTTTCTTTTCTATCGTCCCCAGGTCTTCGGGGGTGAAAGGGTCTTGCCGATCAAAGTCATAATACCACCCGTTTTCGATTACGGGGCCAATGGTGACTTTGACGTCTGGCCAAATTTCTTGCACTGCTCGCGCCATTATATGGGCTAGGTCATGGCGAACCAACTCAATCGCACGATCGACATCTTTCAACGTATTAATCGAAATTTCAGAGTCTCTTGTAATTGGCCATTGAAGGTCCCAATGACTACCATCTACCTCTGCGCTTATTGCCTTTTTGGATAAAGAAGTTGAGATAGTTTGAGCTACTTGTGAAGCAGTAACTCCTGCCTCAAATTCCCGCTTGTTGCCATCAGGAAATTTTACAACTATTTTTTTCATACATTTCTCGTCTTTTTGGCGCCTACGAAACACCCGGTTGCGTGTTGTTTTAGTAATGCCGTGTAGATGGGCAGAGGTCAAGAAAGCTTTATATTTTTTTCAATTTCTGACTTGAAATAACTTGGTAGACTATGAGACAAGCTTGGAAAATTGAGAGTAGTCCATGACCATAGAATATCTTACGAAAAATAACAAAAGTATTGCGTATTCTGCAAAAGCAGGTGGTGCTTTTACGTTTATTTTTTTGGGAGGCTTCATGTCTGATATGATGGGATCCAAGGCGACCCATCTGGAAATTTGGGCGGAAAAAAATCACTATGGGTTTTTAAGATTTGATTATTCTGGCCATGGTCAAAGTTCCGGTGTCTTTGAGAGGTGTAATATTAGTGATTGGGTCCAAGACGCGTATGAAATAATTACTGAAAAAACAAAAGGACCAATTATTCTAATAGGATCGTCTATGGGCGGTTGGATATCTTTTTTGATATATCAGAAATTAAAGTACAGAGTAGTAGGCATTATAACAATCGCAGCTGCGCCAGACTTCACAGAAGATTTTTTTTGGCTAAATTTCAGTGATATACAAAAATCTGAGTTACTAAGCTCGGGGAAGATTTTGCTACCCTCTGATTATGATGAGCCCTACCCAATTACACTTACGTTAATAGAGGATGGCAGGAAAAATCTTATTTTAAGAACCCCGCTGAATGTTCTATGTCCCCTGAGAATGTTACAGGGTACGGAGGATAAATCCGTGGAGATCCAAACGGCAGTTAAATTACTTAACCACGTAGATTGTGAAAATATGCATCTTAAGTTGGTTGCGAAAGCAGATCACTCGTTTTCATCTCCAAAATGCTTGAAAATTTTAGAACAAACTATCCACGACATCATGTTGGAAGTGGAGACATCGTGATCATATTTTTAGTGATTTTAGTTGCTGCTTTTTTTCTATCTATCTATTGTATGAAAATTTTTAAGCAGCAAATACCTGTGGAAGCGTCTAAAGAATTTCATTTGTTCTGTGATAATTTAGATGATTACCTCTTAAGATCAGAAGAAAATATTCCAAACTTAAAGAAAGATTTAAAAAAAAAGATCTATTGGTTTTCAGATCCTGGTGTGAAGTCTGAAGTCGCAGTCGTGTATATTCACGGTTATTCTGCCAGTCCCCAAGAAGTACGGCCAGTCCCTGATTTAATTGCGAAAGAATTAAAAGCAAATTTATATTTCTCTCGATTGACAGGACACGGATGCGACAGCAGACAAATGTCTGAAGCTCAAATTCAAGACTGGCTAAATGATGCAGCAGAAGCAGTAGAAATTGGCCATAAAATAGGGAAAAAAGTCATTGTCTTAAGCACCTCTACTGGTGGTACCCTGGTTTCGGCCTTGGCAATATCGAAGCAAATATTTAATGCTGAGGATAAGTTGGTTTTTATTTCACCAAATTTTGGTCTTAATAAAAAAATGTCAGGAATTCTAACTTGGCCATTCTCGCAAGTCTGGTTGCCGCTGATTTTTGGCAGTGAAAGAACTTTTAAACCAAAAGGGGTTCTCCACAGTTATTTTTGGACTACTAGATATTCTACACAGTCAGTAATTAAAATGGCAAAAATGACTAGAAAAATTTCTAAGCTAGACTTTTCTGAAGCTAAATTACCTTCTCTTTTTATCTATTCAAAAAAAGATAAAGTCGTTAAGCCATGGTTAATTGAAAAAGTTTTTGATGCTTGGGAGGGTAAAAAGTCGAAATTAGTGATAGAAGTTGGGGAGAATGATGACCCTAATTCGCATGTCATCTGCGGGGACATTATGTCACCATCCATGAATAATTATTTCGTAGATCAAATTGTGAAATGGGTAAGGTACGAAAAAATAAATTAGTATGGTTATTAAATCATATGAATGCTTGTTGGACGGCGGGATATTACTTGGTTATCCCGATGCTTGATCTGATACTTCTTGTTCTAATAACTTTTCTATTTCGCTTGTTATTACTCTGGAAGTCGGCCTGGTTAGAGAACCGAATGTCTGAACAATCTCTCCNGACGGTCCAATTAAAATCTTATTGAAATTCCATTTTGGCGAAAATCCAGTGATATCTTTGACCCATTTAAAGAATGGGTGAGCATTTTTCCCCCTGACAGAGGTGATTTCGGTCATTGGCAGTGTTAAATTGTAATTGACAGTACAAAATTCCTTTACAGCATCGATTGAAGCTAACTCCTGATTGAAGTCATTTGACGGGACTGCTAATACTGTCAACCCATCACTGGTGTATGTGTCAGAGAGTTTCTGTAATGTTTCTAACTGTCCTGTAAAACCGCAACGACTTGCCGTGTTCACGACTAAAACGGGCTTGCCTTTAAACTCTTCTAAGTTAATTAGGCCGCCGTCCGCGCTTTTAAATATAAATTGACCAGCGTTAGACATTGTAGCTACTCCAACACACAACGATATCATAAGAATAATATTTTTCATTTACACCTCACTAACGGGAGATAGCTCGGCGCTTAATAATTACAAGAAAACAGGACAGTTTGCTTCCAAATAATATTTATCTTTGAATAATCAGTTCAACCGCTCTAATTCGTCGATCATTGACGATATTACCGATAGCCCTTTACTCCAAAATTTAGGGTCCGAGGCGTTTAGATTAAACGGGGCTAACAAATCTGAATGATGTTTGGACCCGCCTGCCTCGAGCATCTCAAAATATTTTGATGAAAAACCCTCGGGCCTTTCCTCATATTCTGCATAAAGTGCATTTACCAAACCGTCACCAAAAGCATATGCATAAACATAAAAAGGAGAGTGAACAAAATGTGGAATATACGCCCAGAATGTTTCATATCCATCCATAAATTTGAAAGCTGGTCCAAGGCTCTCTGCCTGGATAGACATCCAAAGAGCGTTTATGTCGTCCGGTGTCAATTCGCCCTTTTTGCGGGCGCCATGAAGTTTGCACTCAAAGTCATAGAAAGCAATTTGCCTTACAACTGTATTTATCATGTCTTCAACTTTATTTGCTAATAAAACTTTACGCAAATGTGGCTCGGAAGCTGTTTCAAGCATCTTACGAAACGTTAGCATTTCACCGAAGACGGACGCTGTCTCAGCTAGAGTGAGCGGCGTCGCAGAAAGCATTTCTCCCTGTTTAGAGGCCAGTATTTGGTGAACGCCGTGCCCCAACTCATGTGCTAATGTCATGACATCGCGCGGCTTCCCAAGATAATTTAACATGATGTACGGGTGTACATTTGTAACGGTTGGATGCGCAAAAGCGCCAGGCGCTTTTCCTGGTTTTACGGCAGCATCAATCCAGCCTTTCGAGAAAAATGGTTTTGCTAGCTCCTCCATTCGCGGATCAAAACCTGAGTAAGCATCCAGTACTAATGTTTGGGCATCTGACCAAGCTATTGTTTGGTTTGACTCCATTGGCAAGGGAGCGTTTCTGTCCCATATCTCTAGATGGTCTAGGCCCATCCATTTACGTTTCAACTCGTAATATCTGTGACTTAAATCTGGGTAGGAAGCAACGACTGCATTTCTTAAAGCTTCCACTACTTCAGGCTCTACGTCATTTGCCAAATGCCGACCAAATTGCGCAGATGGCATGCCTCTCCACTTGTCAATAATTTCTTTTTCTTTGGCCTGTGTATTATGAATTCTTGCAAAAATTTTCAGGTTTTTAGAAAAAATTTTTGCAATCTCTTGCGCGCCCGCTTTGCGTTTCGAACGGTCATGGTCTGTGAGCAAGTTTAGAGTACTTTCAAGATTCAAAATTTGATCGTCTAAGCTAAACTCAAGACCAGCGATAGTTTCATCAAACAGTTTTTCCCAAGCATCGCCAACAATCCCCATCTCATGCAGGAATTTCTCTAATTCATCGGATAACTGATAAGGTTGAAGTGCACGGATTTTATCCAATACCGGTTTATACCGGTGTAAGTCTTCATTTTTTGAATATAATCCGTCTAGATGCCCATGCGGTAATCTATTTAGCTCAAGATTAAAGAAAATAAGAGAAGACGTGTATATTGTAATTTTTTCTTGAATATCAGATAAGAATTTTGTTCTTTCCCCATCAGTAGTAGCTTGATAGTAACGTAAACCTGCATATGAAATTAGTCTGCCACTGATGTTACTAATTTTTTCACTTCTTCTCAAACAAGTTAAAAATTCAATTGCATTCAGTTCTGCAAGTTTCCCCTCAAACTCATTTGCAAACATTTTGCACTCATTTTTAAGCCAAGTTAAATCTCTACTTATTTCCGAGCAATCTGTGTTTGTATATAAATCGGTAAGGTCCCATTCTGGCAGATCGCCGGAGTATTTCCCGTTTTCTGTAAAATCTTTATCAAAAAAAATATTTCTTAAATGAGTCATTTTTAACCTTNATAAAATCATTTAGTACAATTAGGGTTGTATGGCCTTAACAACAAGAGTTAAAAAATTTGTTGTTTATCTTTTAATAAACTTTNCTAATTCGAAAACTAAATCTGCTAAAATAGTTTTTTGCTCCATTAATAAATCATGNCTTGCTTTCGGCATCAAAATTAAATTGCATGCTTCCCAGTCATTACAAAAGTTTTTTACAGCAGAAGTCTCAACAATTTCTTCCTCCTCGCCTATTAGGCAGAGGGCTGGGATGGACGGTGGTCTGTTTTTCATCTGAACTTCTATTTCGTCGAGAGCAGCGCTAACCCAGGCAGAGCTTGGACCTCCAATTTGTAATTCTGGATANGTTNTTACTTGTTGCCTAAGTAGCTTAAAGTTTTGCATATCGCTTGTTAATTTATTCACTTCAAATTCTTCGTGTATTATCCGGGTTTCAGANCTGGTAGTTGGCGCATAAGTCTCCATTTTCCCAATTAACGAGATCAANGANATTATGATTGGTGCTCCCGACTTCAAAATTGGTGGCATTTCAATACCCCACATTGGCGATATAAAAATNACCTTATCAAACACGTNCGTCTCNTGAAGTGATCTNAGACCAATAAGACCTCCCATAGAGTGTGCAGAAATAATCCAAGGTTTTGCAAAATTGGAGGCTTTGGCNTCATCAATAAGANCCTCTACATCTTTTTGATAATCGTCAAAANTCTCAATATGGCCAATATTTCTGTCATTNAATAATCGATCAGACAGACCTTGACCGCGCCAGTCAATAGCCAAGACGTTCATATTTTGGGTAAGGCACACATCCGCAAAACCACCGTATTTTTCTATATAGTCTGCTCTTCCTGGCATAATAAAAATCGTTCCAGAGGGTTTGTTGGCTACCCATTTGCAAGTTCTAAGTCTTATCCCATCAGATGTAGTTCTGTAGCTATTAATAGTGTCCGCCGGCCAATTAAATACATCATTAAGAAATGGCGGGTCCTGGGTCATCAATTAAAAAACGTTAGCTAGCCGCATTGCAATGCCCATATCGCCGTCTATCTTTAACTTTCCAGTCATAAAAGCAGCTGTTGGATCCAGTTCACCGTTAAATATTTCCTGGAAAATTGCTACTGAAGCTACGAAAGTGACGTCTGTATCCTCATCGGAAGCGTAAACACTATTTCCGCTTATAACGATTGAACCTTCACCTTCAATTTCAAATTTGGCCGAGCCGTCAAAAGAGCTGTTTAACATTTTTTCCTTCAATGCCGTTACAGCATCCTCGATTACTTCTGTCATTATATTACACCTATCGAATTATTTGTTTAACCAAATGAAAGTATAATGTTTTTTATGCGTTGATTTCAAACTTACCGTAACGGCAATATTAAGACAAATATTTCAACTGCCAGATTTTTATACAGATCAAATATCATAAAAGTTGTTTCTGCTTCTGTACAAAGCCATTTCTACCTAGTAGCCATTAAATTCTGAGACTTAGCTTATGCGTCAGAGGTTTTGTATAAATGAGACAGCCCCACGGTATTTCTGCGGTCCTGGGCCCAACAAATACAGGTAAAACCCACTACGCCATAGAGCGAATGTTAAGTTACAAAAGTGGAATTATCGGTCTTCCGTTAAGACTTCTGGCACGGGAAGTATATGACAAAATTGTTAGGTTGCGAGGTATTTCACAGGTTGCGCTCTTAACCGGTGAGGAACGCATTGTTCCAATAAAGGCCAGCTATTGGGTTTGCACAGTTGAAGCAATGCCGGAGGGAATAAGCGCTGAATTTTTAGCAGTTGATGAAATACAACTAGCAAATGACCCAGAACGGGGGCACGTCTTTACAGATAGGCTTCTAAGGTCACGCGGAATTAATGAAACCCTCTTTCTCGGTTCAGAGACTATGCGCTATCCAATAAAAAACCTCGTACCGGATGCACAGTTTGTATCGCGAGAACGTCTAAGCACCTTAATTTACACAGGATCTAAAAAAATTTCTAGGATGCCAGCCCGTTCAGCTATTGTAGGGTTTTCCGTCGATAACGTGTATACGATCGCAGAAATTTTGCGGAGATTAAAGGGTGGGGCGGCTGTCGTCATGGGGGCCTTGAGCCCTAGGACTAGAAATGCTCAGGTGGAACTTTATCAAAATGGTGATGTCGACTACCTTGTGGCTACCGATGCGATAGGTATGGGATTAAACTTGGATGTTAATCATGTTGCTTTTTCTTCTCTAAGTAAATTTGACGGACGGCGGAGTAGAAACCTTGCGCCCAATGAATTAGCTCAAATAGCNGGTAGAGCNGGCCGCGGCATGAATAATGGCACTTTTGGTGTCACTGGTGATGCAAAACCTTTGGATGCAAAGNTTGCCGAGTCAATAATGGAACATCGGTTCAGTCCTCAAACAACATTGCAATGGCGCAATGCAGACNTAGACTATGGCAGCCTTCAGAAACTAATTGAGTCACTTGAAGCATTACCGGATGATCCATCGCTTGTAAAAGCCAGAGAGTCTGATGATTTATTGGCCTTGAAAACACTATCGCAGTCAGAGTTAGTACTCAAAAGAGTTACCAACCCAGTCGCTGTTAAATTATTATGGAAAGTTTGCAGCATCCCCGATTTTAGGTCGATCGGCCATGGTGAATATACGTCGCTATTAGAAACAATTTTCCTAAATTTATATGATTTAGGCAGAATTTCTGATGATTGGCTTCAAAAACAAGTTTCTTCGTTAGAGAATATCCATGGAAACATTGATACTTTATCAAAAAGACTAGCATATATGCGAACTTGGACATATATTTCTCAAAGAAAAGGATGGGTTCATGATGAAACTCATTGGCGGGATAGAACGAGAACAATTGAGGATTTATTGTCAGATGCATTACACGAATGTCTGACAAAGAGATTTGTTGATCGTCGAACTTCTATACTATTACGCCGTCTCAAAGATAAGGAGGCTCTGTTGGCCGAGGTTGATAAAGAAGGTCAAGTGACTATCGAAGGCGAATTTGTCGGAAAGCTGGAAGGNTTNAGGTTCATAGCTGATAAAGANGCAAATGGTCCAGAGGCCAAAGCGGTAAAAACTGCTGCTATGGCGGCCTTAGTGCCTCATTTTCATTTGATGGCAGATAGGTTNTACAACGCCCCAGACACTGAAATCGACTTCACGGATCAAGGTGGTCTTATGTGGGGTGAAAACGCTCTAGGTAAGTTATCGGCCGGTGATAATCCTCTCAAACCGCATATTCATTCTTTTATTGAAGAAAATGTAAGCGGAGAAATTCAACAAAAAATTGAGCGCAGGTTACAACATTTCATTGATNGTAGGATAGCAACGTTGTTTGAGCCACTGCTTGCTTTGGAACGAGATGATAAATTGTCGGGTCTGGCTCGTGGATTTGCTTTTACAATAGTTGAAAACTTTGGATTAGTTGCGAGGGAAACTGTCGCAGAAACAGTAAAATTGTTGGATCAGGATGCTCGATCCACTTTGAGAAAGCATGGAGTGCGTTTTGGGCAATACACAATATTCATGCCACTNTTATTAAAACCAGCTCCTACAAGATTAAGATTAGTGTTATGGTCTTTATTTAAGAATATAGATGAGTTNCCGAGTGCTCCACCGCCTGGGCTGGTAACNGTCCCATCTNAAACGCTGCTCCTAAGTGGATTNGANACGATGTCTGGTTACCGAAATGCTGGAGAGAGAGCAATTCGTGTCGATATGTTGGAGAGATTAGCGGACATGCTNAGATCTCAGGANAGCAAAANTGGTTTTGAATGTAACTCTGATATGCTCTCTATTACTGGCATGACCCTTGAACAATTTGCAGGACTTATGATTGGTTTAGGATATAAAACTGAGAAAGGTANTCGTTTAAAAGCAGTTTCCGAAAAAGAGAGTGAAACTGAAATTAATCAAGAGCTTGGCAANGCAAATTCAGATGACAGTGAGAAAGACCCGATTGAGCTTCATGAAGTATTTTATAAGTTTTTTTGGAAAGCTAAAACAGTAAATAAGGGCAAAAACTATTCGCCAAAAGCTGTAAAGCTGAATAAGAAAANNGGTAAGCCATTGACTACGGCTGGCTCTAAAAATGTGCGGTCTCCACAAAAAAATACTAAAAATCAAGATAAGCCAATTGATCCGGACAATCCTTTTGCCAAGGCGCTTATGGGCTTTAAGCAAGATAATTAAGCCTTGGACGGTAAAATAGAGAAAGTTAGGATTGATAAATGGCTTTGGTGGACAAGATTTTACAAAACGAGAAGTCTTTCTGCAAAAATGATAAGTAGTGGTGTTGTCAGAGTTAACGCTCGGCGGGTAAAGAAGCCTTCAGCAGAAATTACAATAGATGATGTATTAACATTGAGGCATGGAAAAGTAGTTCGGGTCATAAAAGTACTGTCTCTGGAAGAGGGAAGAAAAAGTTATGATAAAGCAAAAAAGATGTATGAAGATATTGAGCAAATAAAATAACATTGATCTTTTGTGAGGCATAAATAATAAAAAGATTTACAATCGTATTTAAAAATATAAAAAGTGGTATTTTAGTTTCTAAGTTTCTGTCCAGGTCGTTGGCAGAGCTGGTTAGTTATAGTTAAAAATAAGTTGGGCAGAGCATTTAAAAATGACATATATTGTAAGCGACAACTGCATAGGATGTAAGTACACTGACTGTGTGGAAGTGTGTCCAGTGGACTGCTTCTATGAGGGTGAGAATATGCTGGTAATACATCCGGATGAATGTATTGATTGTGGAGTGTGTGAGCCGGAATGCCCAGCAGATGCTATAAGGCCCGATACGGAGCCTGGTGCGGAGAAATGGGTAGAATTAAATAGAAAATATGCTGAAATTTGGCCTGTAATCATCACGCAGAAAGATCCTTTGCCTGAGGCAGACGAAAGAGACGGTGAACCAGATAAACTAGAAAAGTATTTTTCTGAAGGTCCTGGTGAAGGCGGTTAATTAGTGTAATTAAATTGGTTCTTTTAATTTTTCAGAGTTTCTGTTAAATGCTAACGGTCTTATAACAATGATATTAGAAACTTTATCCATTCGAGAGATATCAAATTAGTTTTTAGCTAGATTACCCAAATACAATCTAATTAGACCAAATACTGATAAAAGTGAATGTTGAAGGAAAATTGATGAACACTTCCAAGAATTCAGATTTTCGCCCAAACGAATTTGTAGTCTATCCAGCACATGGAGTAGGGCAAATAATTTCGGTAGAAGAGCAAGAAATAGCTGGTATTAAGTTAGAGCTNTTTGTTGTGTCCTTCGAAAAAGATAAGATGACTTTAAGGGTGCCCACCCACAAGGCNTCAGAGATTGGAATGAGATCTCTNAGTTCTCCGGANGTAATCGAAAAGGCAATGACGACACTGAAGGGCAAAGCGAGAGTAAAGAGAGCTATGTGGTCACGCCGAGCACAAGAGTATGAGCAAAAAATCAACTCTGGCGATTTAATTGCNATTGCTGAGGTCGTTAGAGATTTACACCGAAATGATGACCAGCGCGAGCAAAGTTATTCTGAACGGCAATTATATGAAGCTGCCTTAGAGCGCTTAACTAGAGAAGTNGCAGCAGTTGATGATGGTGATGAAATATCAGCGGCGCAAAAGGTTGATGACGTACTTGTTTCAAGAGCAGCGTAAAGAGATTTGTTGCTCACCATAGCCTCAGATAGCAAAACTAATTTTACAATCAGAAACTAACCCTTGGGGACCTTTAAGGTTATGTTTTTGCCGCCTTTTATATATCGGAGGTCACTTTCTCCAATTGCCGCGACCTTACCGCCGTCAATAGNATCGCCCACGGTGACCATTTGTCTTTTCCCATTGGATAAGCGCACAAGTGCACGTCGCGATTTTGAACTACCATAAACGCCGATAAGGTTCGTCTTTCTTAAGTTTAAAACGTTTTGAATAGTTGCTTTTTTAGCAACTCTTGGACTTGAAGGCACATCGGGAACTATTCCAATTACATTTGCCTCGTCGCCTTCATATTGTATTACGCCTAATGCCTGATCAATAAGCACGCTTNGATCACTCGGACGCTCCCTTGGCTTTGTTCGAAGACCTTTGAAGTTAATTGACGATGTCGACAGACTTGCAAGATTATAGTTGGATAAACGAACATTTGTTGGNCTTTGCTGTGGTTTTTTTTCAGCAAGTTTGAGTTTTTTTGCAGCTATCAATGCATCTGGCGTTTTATCTTCAGGGCGCTGTTTCGGACTGACCCGTGAAAGTACGTTAAGATTTATGTTTTTATTACCAATATCTAAAAAATCTGGAAGGGGCTTGGTCGGAGGTACAATTTCTGGATTCCCAGCAAAAACTTGATGCCCAGCGGGTGCNANGGTTCCAATCTTTGTGGCTATTGCTAAGCCATGTTCATCTAATTTGAAGCTTGATCCTATGGAAAGTGGCAACCGAATATCCAACAGCGCCTTCAGCTCTGAGCCAGTANTCCTTTTATCCAGCGCAATGGCATCCAAACTTACTACAGAGGGATCAATTGACGTAATGTAAACATCTCCCAAAGGTACATTTGATGGTGGTTGCGACTGAAACGGAACTTTTGGCCAAATCCCACTTTCTGTATACAAGGAAGCGATTTCAATATCATTAAGCCTGGTATATTTTGATTTTCCGTTTCTTAATTCGNNAAAATCNTTAAAATTAATTTGCTCTGAGGCCTNNNCAGCTANTTTTGTTTGNGCGGTTGATGCGCTCNTTATTANAGGCACACTTTCAGTGAAAAATGGTCCTTCATATCCAGTTACGACTACGATGCCTCTATTTTCATTCAGAATTTTGTTAGCTGGAACCTGATTTTGCCAAAAAAAACTTATTTCAAAATTTTTGCTCAAGAAATTTAACATTATTAGGGAAATAAATAATGCAACTCCCAGGCCTGCTATTATGCTATTAATAGGCCAATTTGACTTCTGTCCGTTTATGTCTTCAAGAATCTTCGCGGACCGCAACATGTCATTAGAAGGGTGCTCTAAGTACCTACTACGTTCCTTGATCATTGTTAAGTCCTACTAATTTCAACAAAAGTCTTAATATTAAATTCGCTTTGCATCAACCCAAAATATTAGCGAAACTTCTGTTGTTAATATAACAAATTTTAGTTATTAAATTCACACTTTTACTGATTTCTAATTACAAAAACCTTACTTGATTGATTTGTCTAATGCTTGCTTTAGGTCCTTAATAAGATCATCCGCATCTTCTATCCCAATTGAAATTCTAACAATTTCTGGTCCAGTACCAGCAGCTTTTTGTTGTTCGGTAGTAAGTTGTCGGTGGGTTGTAGATGCTGGGTGGATAACGAGTGATCTACTATCTCCTAAGTTAGCAACATGGCTAAAAATATCCAAGTTATCTACAAATTTAACGCAAGACTGATACCCTCCTTTAAGGCTTATCGTGAAAAGACCGCCGGCTCCTTTCGGACAAATTTTTTCCACTCTGTTAAAATATGGGGAGGATTCTAATCCAGCATAAGTTACCTTCTCAATTGCTGGATGGGATTCTAACCATTTTGTAACTTTCATAGCATTCTCGACATGTTTGTTCATTCTAAGTGAAAGTGTTTCTATACCTAGTAATGAGTAGTGAGCAGCTTGGGGATTCATTGTCATACCCAAGTCTCTCAAACCAATTGCTATACCATGGAATGTAAATGCCATTTCTCCAAATGTTTCCGAAAATTTTAGCCCGTGATATGCTGGTTCTGGCTCTGACATGGATGGAAACTTTCCTGACTTGTCCCAATCAAATTTACCACTGTCGACCACACAACCGCCCGTGACAGTACCGTTTCCAGTCAAATACTTCGTAGTTGAATGAACCACGATTGTTGCTCCATGCTCTATGGGTCTACACAAATATGGGGTTGCAGAAGTATTATCAACAATCAATGGAATATGAGCACTATTTGCGATCGTTGCTATCTCATCCAAATCAGTTATGTAACCGCCCGGATTAGCGATTGCTTCACAAAAAATAGCCTGTGTGTCTTGATCAATAGCATCATTGACTGCTTTAAAGTCATCAAAGTCTACAAATTTTGCACTCCAACCAAAGCGCTTTATTGTGTTGCTGAATTGTGTGACGGTTCCACCATACAGGCGGGTAGATGCAATTATATTTTTACCTGGTCGCATAAGCGGAAATAAAGCCATTATTTGTGCGGCATGCCCTGATGAACAGCAAACTGCACCGATTCCTCCTTCAAGGACGGCGATCCGCTCTTGCAGCGCAGCGACNGTAGGATTGGTAAGCCGGGAGTAAATATAGCCGACTTCTTGCAAATTGAATAGCCTGGCTGCGTGTTCTGAATTTTGAAATACAAATGCAGTGGATTGGTATATCGGGGTTTGTCTTGATCCAGTTGATGGATCTGGCGAACTTCCTGCATGAATTTGAAGGGTGTCAAAACCGTATGATGGGCCATTCGCCATTTTTATCTCCATTAGTTAAGATTTCTTTACCAGAGCTTCTATCAAAGCCGCATAAGTATAACCATAGAAAACATAATCCTATTTTTCAAACTACATAAGAAGAATTTTCGTAAATCAATTGTTGGGTAATCACTTTACTCTTTTATTGTCATTCACTGATAGGATGATAAAAGATTTACTCAGGAAAATTGGCTAACAACATTTTCAAAAACACTTAGATAAGAGGGGAATGGTGGGCGACCTTGGAATCGAACCAAGCGTGCGTCTCCGCGAGGGAGTTACAGTCCCCTGCCACACCTTGCGGCCTGTCGCCCACGAACTTTTAAATAACTAAAGTTTGATTAGCGTTAGGAAAANGTGGCGTCAACAAGAAAATCCTGAAATAAAAAATGAAACGTAAAACATTACACTTGGGAATTAAAAAAGGTTGTTCTGATGAAAAAACCAAAATGGGTAGTAGACAAAGAGCGTTCTAAAAAATTTGAGAAGGCAGAAAGCTTTTTGCTCTTTGGAATTCATGCTGTGGGCGATGCACTGNTNAATCCAAGGCGAAAAAAATTNAGACTAATTGTTACTAAAAATGCATTAGATAAATTAACAAACGCAATTGAATTTGCAGGTATTTTCCCAGAGATTGTCGAACCNCGAGAAATGAGNAAGTTAATTGATGAAAATTCTATTCATCAAGGGGCACTCCTCGAGGTAAAGCCTTTAGATTGGGGGAGCTTTGGAGATGTCGTTATGCAATCATCATCCAATTTACCGAATGTTGTATTATTGGATCGTATAACAGATCCTCACAACGTAGGTGCTATTCTTAGATCTGCAGAAGTTTTTGGTGCAAGTGCAGTATTAGGAACTAANCATCACAGTGCGCCAGAAACTGGCGCCTTGGCTAAAGCTGCTAGCGGCGCATTAGAACGACAACCATATATTAGGGTAAGAAACCTTGCCGATACNATACTAGAATTAAAGAAAATGGGATTTGTGGCTCTTGGACTGGACGCCACAGGGGAGAGAGACATCTCAGATGCTGCAAAACTTTATTTTGATCGGCCCATTGCTTTGGTGATGGGTGCTGAAGGGCCCGGTCTTAGGTCTAGAACCAAAGAGGTAGTCGATGAATTGGTGCGAATTAAGCCTGTTTCGTCATTTGGATCACTTAACGTATCAAATGCTGCTGCTGTTGGATTGCATTCAATTACAGCATTATAGAAACCATTCCTAATTATTCGTAGGTATAACTGCTGCCACCTTTACGACAGGAATAATTTAATAATCTCTAGTAAANTTTGTTCAAAGTGTCTATCTCAAGAATCTAANATTACGGGGGACANTAGATTTGAGTTTTGATAAGCCTGGTAAAATAGAAAAAAGTCATAGTGATGTTATATCATCAATTTCTGANATNATTGANGATGCAAGAAACGGGCGCATGTTTATTCTTGTGGATCACGAGGATCGTGAGAACGAAGGAGACTTGGTGGTACCTGCTCAAATGGCGACCCCCGATGCGATCAATTTTATGGCTATGCACGGACGCGGTTTAATTTGCCTTGCCTTAACGTCCGATCGAATTGCCCAATTAGGTTTAAGCCTGATGAGTACACAAAACTCTTCTAGACATGAAACGGCTTTTACAATTTCCATTGAGGCACGTGAAGGTGTAACTACCGGAATATCTGCGCACGACCGAGCCCTGACTGTTTCCACTGCAATAGACTCAAATAAGAACCAAGCTGATATTTCAACACCTGGTCATGTTTTCCCATTAAAAGCAAAAGACGGCGGGGTCCTTGTGAGGGCTGGACACACAGAAGCAGCAGTAGATATCAGTCGCCTAGCTGGNCTTAACCCTTCTGGTGTAATTTGTGAAATTATGAATGAAGATGGCTCAATGGCTAGGTTGCCTGAATTAGTAGCGTTTGCTCAAAAGCATGGACTCAAAATTGGTACTATTTCTGACTTGATTTCATATCGCAGNCGCCATGATAATTTAGTTAAGGGAAGAAAAGCTGGAACAGTAAAGTCAGAGTTTGGTGATGAATGGGAAATGTCAATTTATGAGGACGAAACGCATGGTGACCAACACATTGTTCTTACNAAAGGAAACATAAAAACTGGTGACCCTGTTCTCGTTCGAATGCACGCATTAGACCCGATGGCAGACATTTTGGGCGTGGGGCCGTTTGGCCGTGCAAACGAATTGCGGAAAGCCATGGGAATCGTTGCTGAGGAGGGCACAGGTGTAATTGTATTGTTGAGAGATACAGACATGAAACTTGCTTCTACAGAAGCGACTTCGCCCAAGACGCTCAGACAATATGGACTTGGCGCACAGATTTTGTCTTCACTGGGTTTATCGCGTTTGATTCTGCTTACAAACTCTCCACAACCAAAGATTGTNGGTCTAGAGGCCTATGGGTTAGAAATTGCCGCTACCAAGAAAATATCGGAGCTGAAATAATGGTCAAATCTGAACTAACTGGTGAGACCCAACGCCCAAAATTTTCAAAGCCAGTAAAAGTTTTGGTTGTAGTAGCCTCTTATTATAANGAAATATCAGATGATTTAATTTCTGGAGCAACAGAAGAGTTAAGGGCATGTGGAGCCGACTTTGATGTCATTACCGTGCCTGGNGCGCTTGAACTGCCAACTGCTATCGGCATGGCTAGTCGACTGTGCGAATANGACGCCTATGTGGCGCTCGGATGTGTTGTAAGGGGTGAGACTACTCATTACGACACAGTTTGTAATGATAGTTCATCGGGTCTTTTGATGTTGGGTTTGCAGGGATTAAGTATTGGGAACGGCATACTCACAGTTGAGAATATTGCCCAGGCAAAAGAAAGGTCTGATCCCAATAAGCTTAATAAAGGTGCTGCTGCTGCGTTGGCGGCTTTAAGCCTACTATCCCTTAGTTTTTCCTGGCAGGATACGAGGAAAAATATNGGCTTTAAATCTTCTGCTAGCAACTGAATTTTGTTGGACTGCTTAAATGTGTACATCTAATAAAATGTCAGGAAATCAAATTAGGAAGATGAAGTCGATGAGTCGGCTTTACGCAGTTCAGGCGCTTTTCCAAATGGAGCATTCCGCAATTTCGGTGGATATCGTTTGTAAAGAGTTTTTTGAGCATCGGTTTGGAGAAGAGTATGAGGATCTCAAATTTATAGATGGAAATCAGGATTTTTTTAAGAATTTAGTCTCAAATGCTGTCGAATTCCAAGCTGCTATTGATCAAATGACTGATAGGGCTTTGGTAGAAAAATGGCCAATTGATAGAATTGACCCAACATTACGAGCTTTATTTCGTGTNGCAGGTTCGGAAATGAAAGCGTTTGATACACCCNCAAAGGTTATAATTGCCGAATATTTAACGCTTTCAGAAGCGTTTTATCCAGATGGTAAAGAGACTAAGTTTGTGAATGCAATTTTAGATTTTATGGCTAGAGAAGCAAACCCAGGAAGTCTTTCTTAAATTTCATTACAAACTGTTTTTAATCAAATGCTTATTATATTAAGCTAATGTAGTGGGTCCCGTAGCAACCGTCNGGTTATCTCATTCCCGAGGACCTGTATTTACAGGTGGGCGCCAGGTAAGTGGACCAAGATCCAAACAGAGCCAGCTCCCTCGGATTTGCTTAAGGCCACCGGAATGCAACCGAAGACGAGTTGAACAGTAACCCACTTTGGGTTTGGTAGTGGTACAATTAGGATTTTGCAAGTGGCATTTAAGTTTAACAATATCTAATATAAAAGTTCAGTTTATTGTTTTTATCTAAAGTGAGGAAATGGTGGATTCGAATTCTTCAGGTCAAAGAATTGCTCGTGGAGTTTCTAGACATTTAGCGAGGCTGAACTTTGCCTCTATAGAAGAGTTCGTACCAAATCGTGGATTACGTGTGGATATAATAGCAATCGGGCCGAAGGGTGAAATATGGATTGTAGAATGTAAGTCAGGACGTGCGGATTTTATGTCAGATAAAAAGTGGAGAGGTTATCTAGATTACTGCGATAGTTTCTTTTGGGCTGTGGATACGCAATTTCCAACGAATATTCTTCCTAATGAAGGTGGTCTAATTATAGCCGATGCGTTTGATGCTGAAATAATCAGAAATCCTGAGGAAAAACCACTTAATGCGGCCCGCAGGAAAAAAATAATTCATAAATTTGGTCGGGATGCTGCTTTGCGATTGAGATCCTTCCGTGATCCTGATTTTCCTTACGGTTATTAATTTAATTCTTCTTTGTATCCACCAGATTAGCGGCAACTTTAGCTGCTGATAAAATTTCATCAGCAATTTCTCTTGCTTCGTCTGGCTCAAAATCCATTGGTATCTCGATAGAGCTATTAGATACAAATAGGCGTACCATGCCTTTTTCTGTTGGGCCAATCTGCAAACTAGCTTCCATATTTGAGTTTGTATTGATCCCCATAATCATTTCCTTTTATTCTTATTGTGAGTTTAGTTTTATAATTAATGTCAAAATAAGCTATACGCAAATGTTATAATTTTAAGTTTTTGCGAAGCGGAATTAACTTAAAACTACTTGCATTTAAGGTTTTTGAGAGATAAATCGCACCTTAGTGCCGCCTTAGCTCAGTTGGTTAGAGCGCTGGATTGTGGATCCAGAGGTCCCCCGTTCAAACCGGGGAGGCGGTACCACAAAATGTACAATAATCTATTTAAGGCAAAAGGTCATTTAGTATTTTTTGTCTCCTTTTATACTTACTGACCAGCTATTTTTACCTTTAGATTTTATCCATCCATCTTGAGTGCTGATATAAAGGCCTCTTGAGGTATGTCTACTTTGCCGAATTGCCGCATTTTTTTCTTACCTGCCTTTTGTTTGTCCAGGAGCTTTCTTTTTCGCGTGGCATCACCACCATAGCATTTAGCAGTTACATCTTTTCTTAAAGCTGCGAGAGTTTCACGGGCTATCACCTTACCACCGATAGCTGCCTGAATTGGTATTTTAAACATATGACGTGGTATCAGGTCCTTGAGTTTTTCGCACATGGCTCGACCTCTGAGCTCTGATCGATCTCTATGCACCATTACTGAAAGGGCATCTACCGGTTCTTCGTTTACCAAAATCTGCATTTTAACAAGATTATCAGTACGATACCCAGTCATTTGATAGTCAAATGATGCATAGCCTTTGGTAACTGATTTCAATCGATCATAAAAGTCAAATACGACTTCGTTCAACGGCAGGTCATATATCACCATTGCACGAGAACCGGCATAGGTTAAATCTTCTTGAATTCCTCTGCGATCTTGACAAAGTTTAAGCACGTCTCCCAAATAATCATCTGGCACCAATATAGTTGCTTTTATCCTTGGCTCTTCTAAATGATCCACTTTGGACAAATCAGGCATATCTGCAGGATTGTGCAACTCAATCATGTCTCCATCACGCGAATAAACATGGTAAATTACACTGGGAGCAGTGGTAATCAAGTCTATATCGTACTCTCGCTCAATACGGTCTCTTATTACTTCGAGGTGTAACAGTCCTAAAAATCCACAACGAAAACCAAAACCTAATGCCGCAGATGTTTCCATTTCAAAACTAAATGATGCGTCGTTTAATGCTAGTTTTTCTATTGCATCTCGCAAATCTTCAAACTGAGAACTGTCAACGGGAAATAACCCACAAAAAACAACTGGCTGGCTAGGTTTGAACCCGGGCAATGCAGTAGTTGTCCCCCCTTTATCATGAGTGATAGTGTCTCCAACCCGAGTATCTCTCACCTGTTTAATTGATGCCGTAATAAATCCAATTTCACCTGTGTAAAGACAATCAACATTCTCCATTTGTGGTTTGAATACACCAATTCTGTCTATGGAGTGTAGGGTGCCGTTAGACATCATTTTTATACGATCACCTTTTTGCATCTTGCCATCCATAATCCTTACTAAGACAACTACCCCCAAGTAGGCATCGTACCAGCTGTCGACCAGCATTGCTTTCAAGGGTGCATCAGCATCTCCTTGTGGTGCAGGCAATTTATTTACAATAGCTTCCAAGGTCTCATTAATACCGATGCCAGATTTTGCGCTTACTTCTATAGCTTCGCTGGCATCTAATCCGATAACATCCTCAATTTGTTCGGCAACCCTTTTACAATCTGAGGCGGGCAAATCAATTTTATTCAAAACAGGCACTATCTCATGATCCGCATCTATAGCTTGATAAACGTTTGCGAGTGTTTGAGCCTCTACTCCCTGTGTGCTGTCCACCACTAAAAGTGAACCCTCTACTGCTCGCATTGACCTGCTTACTTCATAAGCAAAATCTACGTGGCCAGGAGTATCAATCAGGTTCAATACATATTTTTCACCATCGCTTGCAGTATAATCAATCCGAACAGTATTTGCTTTGATCGTGATCCCACGTTCGCGCTCAATATCCATGCTGTCGAGCAGTTGTTCCCTCATATCCCGATCTGATACAGTTGAAGTTGTTTGAATTAATCGATCAGCCAGTGTTGATTTGCCGTGGTCAATGTGTGCCACTATCGAAAAATTTCTTATATTTGCAACCTTTGTCATGATCCCGATATGAGTTTAATTTCTACTGCGGTCAAGGTGCATTTTTTTAATTAAGAGCAATATTTTGGTTATTTTGATTATTAACTAACTACTAAATATTATTTAAAAAAGTGCGCACGACAGCCTCAAACTCTCTTGGCTTTTCTGCATGAAGCCAGTGCCCGGCGTTTTCTATTGTGGAAAATTTTGCTTTTGGGAAAAGTTTTTTTATCACTGGCCTATCTTTAATTTGTACATACTTACTTAACGCTCCAGATACAAACAGGGAGGCTTTGTCGTACTGTCCTGACAGGCGTGGAAACGAAACTATTTTTTCCATTTCGCGCTCAAGTACATCTAAATTAAGCTTCCATCTCTTGTTTTTCAAATCAAGTGACTGCGCAAAAAAGTTTTGTAACTCTGGCTCCGGTACAGTTTCTGCTAACTGCATGAGAGCGTCGCCTCTTGTAACGATATTGTCTAACTGAACATTTTTCATTGCTCTTACATACTGAGTGTTGTCGTGGGAGTAGCTAACGGGGGCTATATCCGCGACAACGAGTTTCTCGACTAACTGCGGNGCCTTTATTGACAGCACCATTGCTGCTTTTCCACCCATCGAATGTCCTAGAATAACCATGGATCCATAGTGTTCCAGAAATTCGTGTATATCTTCAGCCATGTCAAAGTAATCATGGGTTTTGCACCATTTACTATCGCCATGGTTGCGTTGGTCTATAGCAAAAANTTCTCTTTCATCTGACATTCTTTTACANATTACACCCCAATTACGTGCAGAACCATATAACCCGTGAATAATCAAAAGTGGGCTTTTATTAGATTTACTTGACGGATAGTGTATGTAGTTGAGCATTAGATCCCTTAGTCGTGTGTTTAAAAATTAAAGGTATAATAATACGATGTGCGGTAGGTTTGTATTAGAAACACCACTAAAAGCAACTGCTGACAGCGTTAACGCCNAATTAGCCAAAAATTTGGTCACAGTGCCAAATTATAACATATGCCCATCTGAAAATATAAATGTAGTTGTCAGTAGTTTAGGTCACAGAAAATTAGGNCAGATGCGATGGGGTTTTATACCCCATTGGTATAAATNGATCNCAGATGGGCCATTATTATTTAACGCTCGAGCCGAAACACTCGCAGAGAAGCCAGCGTTTCGAGACGCTTCCCGTAAAAGGNGATGTTTAATTCCGGCAGATGGCTTTTATGAGTGGCAAAAACTCGAAGATGCAAATAGTAGACCCTTTTATGTTAAAAGATCAGACAGGCAACAAATGATCTTTGCTGGAATTTGGCAATTTTGGGGAAGTTGGGAAAATAGGATCCCTACCTGTACGATTTTAACTGTTCCTGCCTCAGAACAAATATCAGAAATTCATAATCGCATGCCATTGTTCTTAGAACCAAGTGACTGGGCTCTTTGGCTTGGTGAAGAGGAGGATGTTGGAGCTGCTAAGCTTATGAAGACACCGTCACAAATCAAATTAGATGTTTTAAATATTTCTAATAAAATTAGTTCTACAATTTCTCCGATAGGGTCGCAGNATCACTGAAAAGAAATTTTGCTATTGTTATATGCTTGACGCTAAANTTTGCCCGTATTACACAACANGTCTGTAGCGGGTATGGTGAAATGGTATCATAAGAGCCTTCCAAGCTTAAGGTGCGGGTTCGATTCCCGCTACCCGCTCCACCTTTTTCCCAACAAAAGTAACCTTTTAATCTAANCGAGGTATCTCTGGGTATCCAATAGGTGCCAGTCGGAGCAGCANCTACACTGGGCTATTTAGAGACCTTTATGATGTTAGATCCCAAAGGGCAGGGTTTTGATAGGCAAAAGAAGCTGGCAGAAATTCATGCTCAAGCAATTGAAAATTTGAAACAAACTCAAATCATCGATAAAACTGATGAATTTCTCAAACATCAAAGATATTCTAAACTAGTTGAAATTTGGTTATACATAAGTAACTGCGTTTAGAATTGTTTTGCGCGGCAATTTCGAGGCAGCGACGTTAGGCGCTGTGGGGAAAGTTAGGTCTGATTAAACCGCCCAAATTACTTTTGATTAGCGATAGCATAAATTGGTCTTGCTCCAAGGCTATTATGGAGCTTTTTGGCCAGCTTCTTTTCCGCCACTTCGCTGTCTTCTTTGTCTAGTTCTTTGCGAACTGACTCAACTACACCTTTTGCAAAGGAGCCTCTAGTTTGCCCAATATCGTCTAAAATTTTAATCAGATATTGCTGCTAGAGTTTTATTTGCTGCATCTGCAGCATATGCAAGCACTAATGCTCTGTATATTTTTCTAAACATAATATTTTCCTTTTTTATTATACGCATTGAATATACTATTTATCGTTTATTTTCATCATATAAGAAGTCAAATCTGCTATGCAATTTGATCAAATAATCTTTACGTAAGGTCACCCTTGATTTAATGCTGCGACGCAGCATATAAAGTGTTACGTAGCGTTCCTCCCAGATGGCTACGGTTCTAAAACCCGAAAGCGTCCTCCCCGACTTTTCGGGTTTTTTATTTGGTAAACCAAAGTTGAGTCTCAAAGCCCTGATAGAGTTTTGAAGACAGTTTTATGCATTTGTACTCTATTCATTTCAAAGACTTTGTAATGGTCCTAGCGGAAGATCGGACTCGTAATTAATTTTTGTAAAAGTAGAAACATCACAATTTAAATTGCTTTGGCAAAGTCTGAGACTACAAGTTTTAACAATCACTGGGGATGTAATAAGTTTTAGGTAAGACTTNGATGTAAATGGTATCTTATAAAAATGTTAAGCNAGAGTTATGACTACGTGCTTAAATCGTTTCTAGCCAGGATAATTATGCCTAATGCTATTAATGAAGCCCACCCAAGTCGCCTGAAAGTCTCATTTTCATTCAAAAAGTAAGCTGCCAGTAAAACAGATATTGGAATGGAAGCTTGCCTAACAGCGCTAACTGCTGCTGCGTCNGCTCCCAGTCCGAATGCAACCAATATTAAATAATACGAAGAATACGAAATTAACCCTGCAGATAATATCTNGTGTTGGTTTGGCTTCCATTGGTGTAATAAATAAATCAAAGTATTTTTTGTACTCCCATTATTAAATANAACCATGAAAAATAAGATTAATGATACCAATATATAACAGTAAAATAAAAGCACAGAGGGAGCTATTTTCTGNACTGCGATGGCATCGCTTATCGAGTAGCAGGCTGACCCAANCATCGCCATAATTGCCAAACATAAAGCTTTGTTATTGCCAAGAAAACTTANCNTAGATTTCTGAAGCATAACGGCGCCAATAAATATGATAATTATTCCAACGATAGTCCAATTTGTGTATTTTACATCTAAGAAAAGCCAGCTAAAAATTACAATTGCTATTGGGGAAGATCGAACAATCGGATAATATATTGAAACCTGTCCCAGTTTCATAGCTNAGAGGGTTCCGTAGTAGTATAAAATTAATCCAGCAGTGGAAATAATAACTAGCGGAAAAGATTCTACTGGAATTTGAATTTCGTGGCTCATTATTACGTTTTGAAATGTCGCTACAATTAACCAAATAACTGATACACCTAAGTAACAAGCTAAGGGATTATGAGCATTTTTAAATGAGAGTTCTCTATANGGATGGATTGCTGCAGATACAATAACTAGTGATATCCAGTAAAATTCCATTTCAGGTCTGGTGTAGAGGCATACGATCAAGAAAATTGTTGAAGTGTAAGGTTAATTGTTCCCCATTAATTAAACCAACTCCGTATGCAGGTGGTTCATTGCAAAATTCACCCTCAACACTTTCAGCGACTAATGGACTTTGATGATTGAGGCTTGTTAAACTTGAGAAGGTATATCCATGCCACTTTACAAAGGTTAGGCGGTGAACATGCCCATAAAAGATATGACGGATATTTTCTCCATGTGAAAGAGTGGATAAAAATTGGTTNGAACCAAATAAGCGAATTTTATCCANATACGGAATACCTATCTCGAACGGGGGATGGTGCATGAATAAGTATGTTGGTTTATTTCCAGCATTTATTAGTTGTCTCTTTAACCAATTCAGGCGTTTCTCGCACAACTCTCCNTCATGCACATTTTTGCCNTGTTTTTTTGTGTCNAGGAATAAAAACGTTCCANCTTTTGTNTCNAATGATGATTGCGCAAAGTTATTTTCATCACATGGATTATCCGGAAAAACTGATTGAAATAGATCTCGATCATCGTGATTGCCAATCATAAGAAAACATTGAATTGGAAATTCTAGCAATCTCTTTTTTAATGATTGATAAGCCTCTATTTCTGCAAATTCTGACAAGTCACCAGAGATAACACAAAACTCTGCATCCGAATGCCATTTTCTTATATCATCCATACATTTCTGTAAGCGATCTGATGGAAAAGAGCCATTGAGCGGCCCACCTTGAGAGACTAAATGAATATCAGAAATGTGTATAAATTTCATTACTAACTCGATACGCTAGCTATTATTATGGAAATTACTGGGGAAGCATTAGCATCTTTTTTTTAAAAGAACAGGTCAAAAAGTTCCAAGAAATTAAAAAAGAGTTTTTTCTAAATAAATTTTCAAATTGTCGTTTCAGTTTCCATGGATGATAAAAAGCTGATAGAAACAATTTGGAACGATATGGTTCTTAAAAAGCGGTTTGAGAATAACCCTTACAGCTTGTCACGTTCTGAAATACAGCTTTTAAGAAATCAGGAAAAGTTTGAGGAGATACTTTATTGGGAAGAAACCTCAACCCATGAAAAGCTTTTGAATACTTTGAGTCTAGCAGGCTATAAGCACTGAAAGTACTTGCATGACTAATTTTAAAATTCAAAAAATTTTTTGATCTTAGGCCATCAATTACAAACTAATTTCTACGTTTCGTTGTTCCTAGGCGAACTTTCTGCATAGTTTTGTAAATGAAAAATTCGTTTTTAAAGAAACTATCTTAGTTAATATATTACAGTAGTTTAGGAGTAATAATTTAACTAAAACTGGTGTAAAAAAATATCCTTTTCATTTATGTAGAAGCTTTTTATTACATAAATCTTTACTCGGTGGCTTGACGTCTGTTAGGTTCGTTGCTCTTAATCACGCCACGACTAACACTGGGGAGAGGGAATGTCGCAAGCTACTAGGACAAAAGAAAGGACACCTTCCAAAAAATTAGGTGGCCTATCAGGTCTTCTGCCCTTTTTATTTCCCTACAAAGGCTTAATAGCCGCCGCCTGTTTGGCGCTTATTATGACTGCTGGATTATCTTTAGTTTTGCCATTGGCGGTAAGAAGGGTAATCGATACTTTCAATATTGAAAACGAAGGTTTGTTAGATTTGTACTTTGCTGCGATTTTGGTGGTGGCAGCATTATTGGCCGCGGGTACTGCAATACGCTATGCGCTTGTTACAAAATTAGGTGAACGCGTTGTGACTGATATTAGGGAGACAATTTTCAAGCGGGTTCTTAAAATGAGTCCACAGTTTTATGAGACAATAATGACGGGTGAAGTAATTAGTAGAATAACTACCGATACCACGCTCATCCTATCAGTCATTGGGTCTTCAATCTCCGTCGCACTTAGGAACATACTTATATTTCTAGGGGGAATTGCTCTTATGCTTTTTACTTCTTTGAAATTAACCAGTTTGGTACTTCTAATTGTTCCAGCTGTTGTTATACCGATTCTAACTTTAGGAAGAAAGCTTCGAAGATTGAGCCGCGAAAATCAGGATTGGATTGCATCTTCCTCAGGAAATGCGTCCGAAGCCTTGGGAGCTGTCCAAACAATTCAAGCCTATACTCATGAGAAACTTAGCATTAAAGCTTTTAACGATGTAAGCGAGAAGGCCTTTCATTCAGCACGCAGGAGAATTTCGACAAGAGCGTGGATGACTGCAATTGTCATATTTTTTGTTTTTTCGGGAATTGTTGGTGTTTTATGGATTGGCGCTAGAGATGTAAGATCAGGTGCTATTTCGACTGGGGTTTTGGTTCAGTTCGTCATCTATGCGGTTATGGTTGCGGGCGCAGTGGCTGCCCTATCAGAAATACTGGGAGAATTACAAAGAGCTGCAGGCGCAACAGAACGGCTTGTAGAGCTTCTAAATTTGAGGGATTTTGTAAAAGACCCTGTGCAAGTGAAGGAATTTAAAGACCCAGTATTAGGTGAAATTGAATTTGATTTGGTTGATTTCGAGTATCCGTCTAGGCCTGATAATCTGGCATTGTCGGAGTTAGATTTTAAGATAGAGCCGGGGGAGACGGTTGCATTTGTCGGCCCATCTGGTGCAGGTAAGTCTACCATATTTCAATTGCTACTGCGTTTTTATGACCCAAAGTCTGGACGGGTTAAAATAGATGGTATTGATCTTAAAGAGCTATCAAGAGAAAAATTTAGGAATAATATTGCTGTTGTTCCTCAAGATCCAATTATTTTTGCAATGTCCGCTATTGAAAACATTAGGTTTGGTAGGCCGTCTGCTTCAGACGAAGATGTTTTTGCGGCGGCTAAAGCAGCATCTGCGCACGATTTTATAAAAAACCTCCCAGAATCTTATGAAACTTTTGTTGGTGAGCGTGGTGTGATGCTTTCGGGTGGGCAAAAGCAGCGTATTGCGATTGCAAGAGCAATCTTGCGTGATGCACCGATATTACTTCTAGATGAAGCAACGAGTGCTCTCGACTCTGAAAATGAGCTAGCGGTTAAAACAGCGGTTGAGGCGCTTTCCCAAAACCGAACGACTTTAATTGTTGCGCATCGTTTGGCCACTGTTAAGAAGGCAGATAGAATAATCGTTTTAAACGAAGGTAAAGTCGTTGCTCATGGCACTCATGAGGAGTTGCTGGAAAATGGTGGCCTATATGCTCGTTTGGCAAAATTACAATTTTCAGATGGTAACGATCTGGCGGCATAGCATATCAAAATTTTGAATTTAATATGTTACTTGTATCTTATCTCTTGCAACGGCGCTATTTTCAAACCAAAATGCTTTATGGAAATTCTTAAAAATGGGGACAACAATGGGCTATGCGCTACCAGGTGATCTAAAAAACATAGAAAATGAGGCAGCTTGGGATGATAGAGACAATCCAAAGACTTTATACGGAATGCTATTGCGCACTGTTCAAAATTTTCCAAACCATGACGCGGTGAGTTATCAGATTTTTTCTGGACCAAAAGACAAAGCAGAAACTTTTTCATGGAAAGACTTGTTTGATAAAACAACGCAGGCTGCAAACATGTTTCGTGGTTTAGGTATCCAAGAGACGGACGTAGTAGCTTATGTGCTGCCGAATTCTAACGAAACTCTTTTATCTCTTCTTGGGGGGGCAATTGCAGGTATTGTTGCTCCAATTAATCCACTTTTAGATGTAGAACAGATTGCTGCCATCCTGAGAGAAACAAACGCTAAAGTTGTGGTGACTCTCAAGGCATTTCCAAAAACTGACGTTTGTCAAAAGACAGCGGAAGCCTTAGCTTTAGCTCCCAATGTTCACACCGTGCTAGAAGTGGATTTACTTAGATATCTAACTCCTCCAAAGTCCTGGATTGTTCCGCTAATCAGGCCAAAATATAAGGTCCAACATTCTGCAAAAATTATTGATTTTAATCAATTATTAGAAGAGCAAAAATCAACTCTAGATTTTGAGGATACACAGCAGGATAGGGTTGCTGCATATTTTCATACTGGCGGCACGACTGGCATGCCAAAAGTAGCTCAACATAAGTATTCTGGTTTAGTTTATAATGGATGGCTTGGTGCAAGATTGATATTTTCAGAGGAAGATAACATAATATGTCCTCTACCTTTATTTCATGTATTTGCCAGCCATGTGATCATAATGGGGGCAATCAGTTCTGGTGCTCACGTAGTTTTTCCGACGCCGCAGGGTTACAGAGGTGAGGGCGTTTTTGATAATTTTTGGAAACTTATAGAGAGGTGGAAAATAACTTTCATTATAACAGTGCCTACGGCGGTTTCTCAATTAATGCAAAGACCTGTAGATGCTGATGTCTCTACGATAAAGACAGCTTTTTCAGGGTCAGCTCCTATGCCAACTGAATTATTTAGGCGCTTTGAAGAAGCTACAGGAGTTGAGGTTATTGAGGGTTATGGTTTAACTGAAGCAACCTGCTTAGTCTCCGTTAACCCTCCTTTGGGATCAAAAAGAATAGGATCTGTGGGTTACCAATTACCATATACCGACGTAAAAATAGTTAAAGAAAGTAATGGCAAACTAAAAGAGTGTGCTGTCGATGAAGCTGGAGAAGTTTGCATCTCAAACCCTGGAGTTTTTGATGGAAATACCTACACTGATCAAGATAAAAACAAAGACCTTTATTATAAGAAAAAGTATCTTAGAACTGGCGACTTGGGTCGTGTAGATGCTGATGAATTTTTATGGATAACGGGAAGAGCAAAAGATCTCATAATTAGAGGTGGCCGTAATATTGACCCTGCTATTATTGAGGAAGCTTTGTTAGGCCATGACGCAGTTGCGTTCGCCGGTGCCATAGGTCAACCTGATGCTCACTCTGGCGAGCTTCCATGTACCTATGTTGAACTAGTTGAAGGAGCAGATATCTCAGAGGCGGCGCTTTTGGAATATGCTCACAATAATATCTCCGAACCTGGTGCAAAACCTAAATATTTGGAAGTATTAGATGAGTTGCCCAAAACAGCTGTTGGAAAGGTTTTTAAACCAGACCTTAGGAAAAGGGCTATAACTCGGGTATATAATGAAACATTTGAGGCTAAACAAATGGATGCAAAGGTTGTTTCCGTTGAAGACGACAAAAAACTAGGCCTCACAGCTAAGATTAATGGTAATGCCTCAGATGAGGAAATACGTGCTGCGCTTCAAGATTTCGTGGGCGCTTGGGTCAAAGCATAACGCGCTAGTTTAATTTCTTATTGGCGGAGCACCGCCAAGGAAAAAGTTGCCGTTTTTATAATCGCAGGGCTCGTCTTGCATCATAAGGTGTAGGCCATCTCCGTCAAAAGGGTTTTGCCTGGCCAGATCCTCGT
>PAHS01000027.1 GCA_002711145.1 Marinovum sp.
TAATATCTGTTGAATTTCCCTTCACAGGATTTGTCGATGCAGCACTATCAAACATCGCTTTTTCTGCAACTCTGCTTGCACAATCTAACGGAACTCCAATACTACTCAAAGACTTAGGTATATCAAGACGATTAAGAGTGGCTTCTATATCTCCCACAAAACCATCAGTTGTTTTGTCATTTATATTCAGTGCATCAGCCATTTGCCGACGCTTTTCGTCCAAAGATGGAAGATTGTAACGAAGTACGACTGGTAAAACGATTGCGTTGGTCAAGCCATGTTGAGTATCGAACTCAGCACCCACCATGTGAGAAATAGCATGAACAAAACCCAAACCCTTCAGAAATGAAATTCCTGCCAGGCAAGATCCTACTAACATGCCACCACGGGCTTCTAAATTCTCTGGCTCTTCGACGGAAGTAACTAAATATTTATTGATTAACTTTAAAGCCTCAATAGCCGCTCCATCACATAATGGGTGAAAATCCGGTACAATATATGCCTCAATTGCGTGTGTTAACGCATCAACACCTGTCCATGCGGTTAAATTAGCAGGCAATCCTACCGTTAGAACAGGATCTAGAACTGCAGCACTTATCTTAAGCCGAGGATGATCAAGGCAAAATTTCATACCCTTTTCAGAGTGCGTTACCATTGCAGTGCTTTCTGTTTCAGCACCTGTGCCAGCAGTTGTTGGTATCGTGATCAACTTTGGAAATGGGTTTGTACCCGCTACTTGTGGTACTGGATTGTTGTAATCAAAAGCCCATAAATCGATATCGTTATTTACAGTAAGACAAATAGCTTTTGCGCCGTCCATACCACTTCCACCACCAATACCAATTATAGAGTCATGCTTTCCGTCTCTATAAGCATTACAACCAGCTCCAATCTCATCACCTATCGGATTAGGGGAAATCTCAAAAAATACTTCACTAGATATTCCATTTTTTGAAAGTAAACTGCGTAATTCCTGTATGAATGATAACTTTGAACTTCCTCTATCAGTTACAATAAGAGGGTTTCGAATTTCAAGATTTTTGCAAATCGATCCAATATCAGAGATACGCCCAGGACCATAAAATATAGGGACCGGGAATCCCCAATCTTTATTACCGAGAAGATTACTGTATGTCATTTACTAGTCCATTACTGATTTTCAAAGTTCTATTACCGCCCTAGATGACTTTCTTGCACAAAAACTCAATAATCAAAAATAAATTCTTTATCANNNTGAGCACATTTATAGGTTTTGGTTGGTTTATTTTTTATACTCCTTACCATATCGGGTATTAAGGGAGAATTAAATGTCGAACCATGGATATGAAACTGGAAGATTAGATTTGCCATTTGTAGGTGTTTCTACATTTGCAAAACGTGAGTTGGTGACAGACTGGTCAAAAATTAATGCAGATGTAGCGGTACTTGGAGCACCATTCGACTTTGGCACACAGTGGCGGGCTGGAGCTAGGTTCGGCCCAAGAGGCATTCGTGAAGCATCAACTTTGTTCAGTTTTGGACATGCAGGCGCTTATGATCATGAAGATGACATAACTTACTTAACCGAAAATGTTAAGATTGTGGATATTGGAGACGCAGACATTATTCACACTGACACACTAAAAAGCCANGAAAATATTGAACTTGGCGTCAGNTCAATACTGGCTGCCNACGCTTTACCAGTTGTACTGGGCGGAGATCATTCGGTAAACATACCCTGTNTAAATGCTTTTTCAGATTATGGTCCAATACACATACTTCAAATAGATGCTCATCTGGACTTTGTAGATGAAAGACATGGTGTAAAGTATGGACATGGCAATCCAATGCGAAGAGCTGCGGAAAAACCCTATGTTGCTGGGCTAACCCAAGTTGGGATCAGAAATGTGAGTTCTACTGCAAAAGAGGGATATGAAAGCGCAAAAGAGATGAATTCAGATATTTTATCAGTTCGTCAAACACGAAAAATAGGACCAAAGAATTTGGTAGGTAGAATTCCTAAAGACGCAAACGTTTACGTAACTATTGATATTGACGCCTTTTGCCCATCAATTGCACCTGGAACTGGCACACCAAGTCACGGTGGCTTTCTTTACTACGAAGTGCTCGAAATATTACAGGGCTTATCAAAGCAAAATAAAGTTGTTGGGATAGATTTAGTAGAAGTTGCACCAGACTACGATCNNTCNGGATCAACTNCGATCCTTGCCGCTCAAATTTTATTAAATTTTCTTGGATTTATTTTTCATAATCGAAAATAGTCTTTACCCTCCTTCGAGCTTATCAGAAAACTTAACTCGCTTTTTTTGATTTGGCCAACCGAAGATAAGGCAGGATGACTAAAAAGGCTGCAAGAAACAGAAGGACCATCGTCATAGGCCTCTCCATGATAAAATTAATGCCATCATAAAGTTGCATGGATCTACTGAAATTATCTTCAAGCATTTGACCCAAAATAAACCCAATAAGTAATGGTGCCATTGGATAATTAGCTAATCGCATGATGGTAGCACAAACCCCAAGCCCAACTAATATTAAAAGTTCAGTGGCGTTATTTTGGCCAATATAACTTCCCATAAGAGTAAAAAATAAGATAAATGGTATAAGAAATGTTCTAGGAATTGTAAGAATTTTTGCAATGTATGGAATTAAAGGCAGGTTTAGAATAAGCAGTATTAAGTTTCCAATATACATCGAAATAATTACAGCCCAAAAAATTTGTGGTTCATCGGTCATTAATCTCGGACCTGGACTGACGTTTAATGCTATTAAGGCACCCAGTAATATAGCTGTTGTACCAGATCCCGGAATTCCTAGCGTTAGGAGGGGCACAAAAGATCCAGTACAAGCAGCGTTATTCGCCGTTTCTGGAGCAGCNAGACCTTTAATTGAGCCTTTTCCAAAATCTTTTTTCTCGTGAGCAGGAGCAATATTACGTTCAACTGCATACCCCAAAAATGATGCAATAGTTGCCCCCGCACCCGGCAACACGCCTATAAAAAAACCCTGGACAGACTGCCGCCCTATTACTGGAACTATAGATTTTGCCTCCTCCTTTGTAATGCGTAAATTTTCGATTTTATTACTCTCGCTGTGGGAAGCTCTTGCTGGATTTAAAACTAAAAAGATAGCCTCTGGTAATGCAAAAATAGCCATTGCAAGCGTAATAAAACTAAAACCTGACTGCAGGTCCATCAGACCCATGGTAAATCGAGGCATGTTATACAAAGCCCCCTCACCAACTGTAGCCATCATTAAACCAAGCAATGTCATTAAAATTGCTTTAGACACCTGCCCAGTTCCAGCAAAGGCGGCTATTGCACTCAATCCTACAATCATCAAAGCGAAATACTCTGCTGAATGGAAAAGCAATGCNACTGACGATAATGCGGGCGCAAATATCATTAACAAAATGGCACCGATCGTGCCACCAGCAAAGGATGAAATAGCAGCTATTGTAAGAGCTTTTCCCGCCATCCCTGCTTTAGCCATAGGGTAGCCGTCAAAACTGGTTGCGACAGTTCCAGCCACACCGGGAGCATTTAACAGTATGGATGAGGTGGAGCCTCCGAATATTGCGCCATAATAGACGCCAGCGAGAAGGATCAGAGCCGCAGCTGGATCACCCAAGGTGATAGCAACCGGTATCATNATGGCGATTATAGACATAGGTCCAAGGCCGGGTAGCATTCCAATGAAAGTCCCAATNATGCAACCTCCAACTACCATAAANAAATTTTTNANAGAGAATGCAGTTTCTAGACCAATCAATAGACCTTCAAGCATGTTNACCCTCTAAAATATTGTTGGAAGCGGACGCAAATAAATACCTAATACTTGCTCTACTAAATACCATATAATAAATGACGCTGAGGCTGCGACAAAGAACAAAATTGCAATTTTGCGCTCTCCCAAAGCATAGCCGGATACTGCAAGAAAAGTAATTGTTGAAATGAAAAAGCCTAACGGCCTCAGTGTGATCGCGTACAGAGCCATCATAATTACTAAAAATATTGCTGGGCCTAAATTATAATCAAATATTCTACGGTAGTCTATTTCTGTGCCGTTGTTATTATGTTTATTTTTTTCTAAACCTAAAATAATGGATGAGGAAACTATGATCGAAAGTATCCCTAAAATCTTTGGAAAAGTTGATGGCCAGACTGGGTTTCGTTGCATAAAAGGTGGCAAAAGGTGGTCCATTGTGAAGAATGCAGCGTAAGAGTAAATCAAAGATATACTTAGAATAACTAACGCAATCCAACGATCAAAAGACATAATATGTAATTACCAAAAAAAGAGATCGGCTCACGTAAAAAATAAGCCGATCTCATACTTAATTAAAGAAAACCCAATTGACGCATTAAGTCGCCAATGACTTTTTCTTGATTTTCCAAGAATACGCGAAAATCATCACCATTGTTATGTATGTTCACCCACCCATTACGTGCTCGCACTGCTTCCCACTCTGGAGTTTCGTACATTTTTGTTAGGGCGTCCTGNTAAGCAGCCAAAGTATCAGAAGGCAATCCAGGAGCGGCAAAGAAACCACGCCAATTGACGAACGATGTATCAATTCCCTGCTCTTTCATTGTCTGAGCACTGTCATAAGCTGGTACCCGTGCGTCAGACGTAACACCAAGTATCTTTACTTCTCCAGCTTGCGCTAATGCAACTGCCTCAGAAAATCCTGTTGAGAGCGCATCTATTTCACCAGACAGCAAAGCTGCCATTGCGTCTCCACCAGCATCATAAGGAATATATTTGACTGCGGTTGGGTCTTCACCAGCTGCTTGCATAACCATTGCAGCAACTAGATGATCCATACCTCCAGGGACGGAGCCACCACCAACTGCTGTTCCACTGGGGTCAGCTCGATAGGCACTCATTAAATCTCCCATTGAATTCAAAGAGCTATTTTTTCCAACAACTAGTGCTGCGTAATCTCCGATAGTTCCAGCAACGAGCGTCAGATCCCGAAAATTATGCGGGAAAACACCCGTAAGTGATCTTATAACGATTGGAGTTGAATTCACCATGAGAGTACCATGGTTGGATTCAGCGTTTTCGATAAGGTATCCGATTGCTTTACCACCACCGCCACCAGACATATTTTCATAAGAAGCAGACCCTACTAAGCCAGCATTGGTCAGCGCTTCTCCAGTACCTCTAGCTGTGCCGTCCCAGCCACCTCCAGCTCCTCCTGGAATTACAAAATGTATGCTATCAACTACTTGATGCCCCCCCGCAAATACTGGATTTGCAAAAGACAACGCAGCGGCGGCCACAACCACAGCTCTTCGACCAAATTTCAATGTCATCAAATTTCCTCCCAATTGACATAAAAGGCGATTCTGCCCATGAATTGAACAGTGATTATTTAACCTGACACTGGCCTGACACGAAATAGCGACATACCGAGTTTATGAGATTCTTATTAGTCGAAGACAATATTAGCCTTGCTAAAGTGGTAGTGGATAGACTNTCGTTAGACGGTCATGTGATTGACCATGCAAAAGACATNGCAACCGCAAACGAATATACAGCTACAACTGAATATGACCTAATTTTATTGGATATAATGCTACCAGACGGAGATGGTCGTGATTTTCTAACAACTAGANGAAGTAAAAATTATAAAACACCTATAATTGTTCTAACAGCCAGATCAGAAGTTTCCGATAAGGTCAGTCTTTTAGATCTTGGAGCCGATGATTACATGACAAAACCGATTGATTTCTCTGAGTTGGAGGCTCGGTGCAGAGCGGTACTTCGACGGAAAGGGGACTCAGTTCAAACAAATATTTCCCACGGCAATGTGTCATTTGATCCAGTAGCGGCTACCCTAAGTGTCGGAAAGGAACATGTAACATTACGGACGCGTGAACTGCGTTTATTAGAACTGTTGATAAGCTCTCCTGGTCAAGTTTTTTCAAAATCGAAGTTAGTTGACCGATTGTTTTCATATGACCAGTCCGTAACTGAGAATGCGATAGAGGTGTATATCGCCAGACTTCGACGTCATCTGGTGGGCGCAGACATATCAATAACAACAATCCGCGGCATGGGTTACAAGTTAGAAAAATCGATAATTTTATGAAAAAGCCTATTGTCAAAGGNTCCATAAAGCGGCGGCTTTCTGCATTGTTGACAATAGTCGCGGCCATAATCGCTATTTTCCTGTACTTTTTAATTCAATCAGTATCTCGGCAAATCGCACAATCTAGCCAGGATAACATTCTGCTAGCCTCAGCAACTTCCATTATAGATAGCAGTAGATTTAATAAGGGAGAACTTAGCATTGATCTACCCTACTCGTCTCTTTCAATGCTTGACACAGTCACAGATGAAAGAGTTTTTTATTCCATAAAGCTAGATAATAAATTTTTGTCTGGTTACAAATTTTTACCAAAAGCTGACGCTTTTGAAACCAACAACATAGCATATTTATCAGGTAATTTTCTGGAGCAGAATGTAAGGGTAGTAACTGTAAAACGTCTTTTTTCAATAAGTGGCCAGCCAGTTGCTCTGGAGGTNAGTGTCGCACAAACCCTTAATGGACTGACAAAAACTTTAGCCAATACAAGTAGAGCTTCACTCGTAGTTGGAGTGACATTTTTTCTTATTGCAGCNGTACTNTCTTTTATNCTCGCTAGATCGGCCGTAAACCCTTTNGCAAGATTAACGAGGTCAATTTCTAAGCGTGGGCCAAAGGATTTACGCCCATTAGCCACATCAGTTCCTACAGAAATGGTTCCGCTTGTTTCTTCACTTAATTCTCTAATGCTCAGGCTTGAAAAATCTCTAACGCGATCAGAAGATTTTATAACCGAGGCCGCTCATCGAGTAAGAACACCTTTGACAGTAGTGCGGGCCCAAGCGGAAATGATACTAAGACATCTAGACAAGCCCAAAAACCGCAAACATATAAAAGAAATAATACGAGCTATTGATGAGAGCTCGCGAGCTGCTGGACAGCTTTTAGATCANGCCATGGTNACATTNCGAGCAGATAATTTAGTTCTAGAAAAAGTAAACATGAATCAGTTGATAAGTGATACAGTNGAGNGGTTACAACCTGTAGCTGATTTACGTGATATATCTTTGCAATACCAGTTTTTCTGCCAGGCCAATGTCGTTGGGGATACCATTTTACTTCAAAACGCGTTGTACAACATAATAGACAATGCAATTAAATACTCACCAGTTGATAGCACAGTACATACAACCATGTTATCATCTAAAAAAACATATATTGAGATTAAAGTGAATGATACAGGCTCAGGTTTTACGTTAGACGAGCCNTCAAGATTGATCGAGCGTTTCAAACGTGGTGAAAACGTTGAGGGCATTATCGGATCAGGATTAGGATTGACGATAGTTCACGAAGTAATACAAGCCCACAAGGGAAAGTTAGAAATTNAAAATCTAGTAGGAGGAGGTGCATGCGTTTCTTTTTTCTTGCCATCTCATTAGTTTTTGCGAATCNCACTAATGCTTTTGAAGTAGAAGAAAGGGCATTTTTTGGCAATCAGACTGGAAAAAGTAAATTAAGCATAATTTCTACAGCGGACATCAAATACTTTGCCCCAATGATTGAGCTGTTTCTAGAAAGATATCCCAACTATGGGATTGATTACAGCGTAGTATCGTCCACCGATGTTATGAAAGTTATGTACAGCAAAAAAACCTCTTATGATTTGATAATATCAAGTGCAATGGACCTTCAAGTAAAGCTGGCTAACGACGGATTTGCAAAGACCTATAAACCAAACATCGATATAACTATCCCGTCTTGGTCAATATGGAATAATATGATCTTTGGCTTCACTCAAGAACCTGCCGCGATCGTAATTTCCAAAACAGCATTTAAACATGATCACTTTCCCAGAACACGGCAAGAATTAATTAACAAGCTAAGAGAGAACCCAGACCGGTTCAAACGCAGAATGGGTACATATGATCTAAGACGATCAGGTTTAGGTTATTTATTTGCAACTCAGGATGCAAGAGCAACAGAAACGTACTGGCGTTTAACCGAGGTTATGGGCCAACTTGAAACAAATTTGTATTGTTGTTCATCNAATATGATCGAAGATGTAGTTTCGGGAGAAATTGATATAGCTTATAATGTTTTAGGCAGCTATGCTAATAATCANCCATTATCAGATAAATACGTAGTGATCTATCCTTCCGATATGACAACTGTTATGTCTCGATCAATGATATTACCGACAAGCTCTGGCAACGAACGATCAGCGAAACTTTTCATTGACCACGTGTTAGAAACTGTATTCGTGTCAAGCACTCAAAGAACAATGTATAATTTGAGCTTAAGTACATACGAAGAGAACTCGTTAAACCGGATCAAACTTGGACCCGGTTTAATGGTGTTTTTAGACCAATTTAAAAAGCAAAAATTCTTAGCAGAATGGGAAAATGCTATACTACAAACCGAAAAACGATAGTTTNAATTACGTCAATTTGATATTTGTAGCTTGGTTTTTNCCGTTGCGACCTTCTTCAACGTCAAAAGATATCTTTTGATTGTCTTGAAGTTCATTTAGACCTGACTGTTGAACTTGCGAGATATGAATAAAAATATCTGCNTCCCCGTCGTCTGGGGCAACAAAACCATAACCTTTAGTTCCATTGAACCATTTTACTGTACCAGTAGCCATCAATCTTTCTCCTGTTCTTGGGTTAAACCCATTGTTGACCTAGTCTTACAAATTCGAGAGACAGCCTTTTAGGATAATCGATCGATATTAGCAAACTATTTGTGAAATAGCGGAAGACTATTAAAAGGGCAAGCCTTTAAACTTAAAAAAAACATTAAAAAACACCAACAAAAAATAACAATAGTTCTTATTAAAAGAAGTTATTTCAAAATTTGAAATCAGTTAAATAGCTTCTGTGAACCCATATCTGGTATGTTTTTCGGATCATCTCTTAGCGAACAATAATAGTCATAAAGCAAATTATCACCAAATTGAGGGGTCTTTTCTGCGTTATAAGTTCCAGTCTCATTATCATAAAAAAGCATAGACTCTTGGGCATAGTACTTACCAATTTTCAACAACTCGACATAATCTTTCAGTTTTGTGAAAAGTAAGGATAAA
>PAHS01000028.1 GCA_002711145.1 Marinovum sp.
TGGACTTATTTATCGATTTGGTATTGATGAGTTTTATGGCATTCATAATATGCCAGGCATTCAAACAGGAAAATTTGCCATCAGAAAAGGTCCATTAATGGCATCGGCTGACCGTTTCAAAATTATACTAACGGGTAGAGGTGGACATGCAGCAATGCCCCATTTGGCCGTGGATACTACCTTGATAGCTGCCCAGATACTGGTGAGTTTAAATCTAATTGTGTCACGATCTATCGACCCTCTAAAACGTGTTGTCCTCACTGTTGGTACCTTCAAAACTGATAGCAGTGCGCTGAATGTTATCGCCAATTCGGTTGAACTAGAAGGATCTGTGCGTAGTTTGGACGAAGACATGCGAGGCATCGTTCAAGAACGCCTATACGAAGTAGCAGAAGGGACTGCAGCTGCTAATCAATGTAAGATAACTATTGAGTACGAACGCGGTTATCCTGTAACTGATAATCATGAAGAAGCTACGCAGCATGCTATAGCCGTTGCATCAGATGTTTCTGAAGTTGATACTGATACACCTCCGATTATGCCATCAGAAGATTTTTCTTACTTTTTACTGGAAAAACCAGGCGCTTTTATTTTTTTAGGAAATGGTGACAGCCAAATGCTGCATAATCCTGGATATATATTTGATGATGAAGCTATCCCGTTCGGCTCCAGTTGGTATGCTGGAATGGTTGAGGAGAGGCTTCGGATAAACGGATGAATATTCTTGGGGATTTATAACATTAAATATTATCGGCAGATGAATTTTATTTGTAAATTAGATTGATACTCTTTATTTGTTGTGTCAATAAATAATGATAATTTAACTTTTGAGAGTTCTTCATGTCAGATAACGCAACGCGTCGTCGAATGATGGTTGATAATCAAATCCGCCCATCTGATGTTACGAAATTTCCAATCATTCAGGCGTTTTTATCGTTAAAACGCGAGTATTTTGTTCCAACTGAAAATAGAGATACGGCTTATGTTGGTGAACACATACAAATTGGAAATGATAGAGTAATTCTGGACCCTCGGACATTGGCAAAGATGCTTGAGGCAGTTGATGTAACTGATAGTGAATTAGTTTTAGATATTGGCGCAGGTTATGGATATTCTTCGGCGATCATAGCTTATCTTGCAGAGGCAGTCGTGGCTCTTGAAAGCGATGATAAGCCAGCCAGTGAAATGCAAAACGCCTTAATTGAACATGGGATAGATAATGTCATTGTCGAACAAGGACCTTTGCTAGATGGAGCCGCAAGTCATGCACCATATGATGTAATTTTCGTGCAGGGTGGAGTTGAATTTATTCCTGAAAAATTAATATTGCAATTAAAAGAGGGCGGAAGAATGGTGGCTCTTTTTATGGAAGGTGCCCTTGGCAGTGTAAAAATTGGGTATAAGGTAAAAGGGGGAGTAAATTGGAGATTTGCTTTTAATGCTGGAGCCCCTGTATTAAGTGACTTTGAAAAAGAACCAACTTTCACACTTTAAAATCGATGTATGTCTGAACAATTAAATAATTGGATAAAAAAATGAAAGCTAATCTAAAGTTCTCTGTAGTGATAGTCACCATTTTATTTCATTCAATGGTTTCTTCGCTCAGTGCTCAGTCCCTGTCAGATGCACTTGTAAACTCATATAACAATTCTGGATTATTAGAGCAGAATAGAGCTTTGCTACGGGCTGCTGATGAGAATACTATTATAGCATCCTCTGCTTTACTACCAATTGTATCCTGGGCTGCTAACTTTTCAGGAAATTGGTCTGGAACTGACATGGTTGGCAGTGGAACAGGTGTCTCATCGTCTGATTTGGTCTGGCAAGGTTCAGTAGGCTTAAACTCATCATTAACTATCTTTGACGGAGGTACTAACAGGCTCGCCACAGATGTAACTAAGCAAAATGTGCTAGCTACACGCCAAGGTTTGATTTCATTGGAGCAAAAAGTAATAAGTAGTGCCGTCAGCGCATTTATGGGAGTTTTAGAAGGTACTGAGACGGTTAGACTTAGAGAAAAAAATTATTCTGTAATTGAAGAGCAACTGAGAGCAGCGAGAGATCGCTATGAAGTGGGTGAAATTACTAGGACGGATGTAGCACTTGCAGAGGCTAGGCTGGCATCGTCATCAAGTGCACTATCCGCAGCAAAAGGCTTGCTAGTTCGGGCAGAGGCGGTTTTCAAGAACTCTGTTGGAGTTGTACCAGTAGATTTGATCGCTCCAAAAGAAATGCCAGCGTTACCAAAAACGAGCAGTGAAGCATTATTAATTGCCTCTTCTTCCCATCCTGAACTTAGACAGTTGCAGTATCAAATCAAAGCAAGTGAACTAACCGTAAAAAGAGTAAAAGCATCCTCAAAAGCTAAAATGCTTTTAAACAGTGATATTGGAATTTCGGATAGCGACGTTGGTTCTGACACCTTGCAGGCTTCCATTGGTCTCAGTGTAAGTGGTACAATTTATCAAGGTGGTTCCATAAAAGCCAAAGAGCGGCAGGCTCTCGCTAACCTTCAGGCAGTTCGCTCTGCAATACATGTGCAATTGAATTCTATAGAGCAGAGTATATCTTCGTCATTTGCTATGCTCGAAGTTGCAAAGACAAGTAGGGCTGCATTGGAAAAGCAAATAGAAGCCGCGGAGGTTGCATTTAATGGCGTCAAAGAAGAAGCTTCGCTCGGTGCGAGGACCACTTTAGATGTTTTAAATGCTGAGCAAGAATTATTGGATGCCAAATCTCAATTTATAAATGCTATTTATGATGAGTATCTGGCTGCCTATGATGTTTTATCTGCATCCGGATTACTTACAGTAGATAATTTAAATTTATCAGTTGTGAGATACGATCCAGAAGAATATTATAAGTCTATTGTCAATAACCAAGACAAAAGTTTTCAAAATTCGAAAATATTAAATTTACTAAAAGAATTGAATGAGAAATAGAAGGTTGTACATTTTGTAATTAAGCAGCCTCAGCATGATCTGACGCTGCGCTTCTTCGCTCGCTTTCCTCTCTAGAAAGCGCCACAGAGGTTCTTACCCCTTTGGCTACGAATTCCATTAATCCGCTTACAACTCTTTCATTTGGATCAATACCCGCGCATGATAACACTTCACGCCCATCCCGTGATCTTGCCCACCTCGCTATTTGCTCTGGGCCGTTTCCATATTTTCGGTCATCGGCTATAGCGTCGTCCAACGCCGCCAGAACCACCGCCGCAAATAGCTTCCGGGCGCGGTTTCCCTGCTCCGTATTAAACGCTGATGCGTCAACGAAATCTTTCATCTCGTCACCCTTCTATTTTGTTTCTGGCGTGGAGAGGGTTATGTATTAAATTATCTGATTCGGGTAGCCTTAATTTGCATATCTAGTATGACAATTTTGCATACCCAAATGGACCATACTCATAAACCTTGTTTCCACTCTACGATTTAGGTAGAGCTNATGCCAAAACAATCAATAAGTNGGTTCTTTATAAAATGCCAAAGATAAATGGAAACGAAATAAAGCCAGGTAATGTGCTTGATCATGATGGAGGACTTTGGGCGGCAGTAAAGGTTGACCATGTAAAGCCCGGAAAAGGTGGAGCTTTTGCCCAGGTGGAACTNAAAAATCTTCGCACTGGCACAAAACTCAACGAGCGTTTTAGAAGTGCAGATAAAGTTGAGAAGGTTCGATTGGAGCAAAAGGATCAACAGTTTTTGTATGAAACCGAGGGAATGCTTGTTTTTATGGATACNGAAACGTTTGAGCAAATAGAATTGCCGTCCGATTTGCTCGGGGAGCGTAGACCATTTTTGCAAGATGGAATGAAGATTGTCGTCGAATTTTATGATGATGAGGCGATTAACACATCTCTACCAAGCAAAGTTGTTTGTAAAGTCGTGGAAACGGAACCTGTTGTTAAGGGGCAAACAGCTGCAAAGAGTTTTAAACCTGCAGTTTTAGAGAACGGTGTGAAAGTCATGGTTCCACCATTTATCTCTCAGGATGAAAATATTATGGTCAATACTGAGACGATGGAGTATTCTGAACGTGNCTAGCAAGACGAAATGGGGTCACGATCTATTACTACCTTTTCAGAATTTTTTGTAGATAATATATCACTTTTATTTTTAATCCGAACATATGCTAGCGCTTTTGTTTCATNGGAANTGAGCACAGATCCAACCGATTTTTCATTTAAAAATAATTCGTCTCCAAAAAAAATNTTTTGATCTGATTGTACTCTTACTAAACCCTTCTTNAGTTCTGTTTTNTGTTTCATTCTCGCTGTAACTTCTTGACCAACGTAACAGCCTTTTTTGAAATCCACGCCNTNAAGTCTTTCAAATCCCATTTCCAATATATAACTTTCCTCAGTTAGTTCACTGCCATATTCTGGTATCATGTAATCAATTCGTAATTTGGTCCAATCTACTGTTTGGTCANATTNNGCTGCNTCTCTTCGGTATAAACGCCATCCCATTTTTGGATGTCGCGGATCACTTAATGCGCCTGTTGGTGNTTTGGNTANTCCTAAAGCGACGCTTAGATCTNCTTNCTTNATTTCAACATCTGAGCGCAATTTATACATTTTCAGTTTTTCAAGTAACGTTTGAGCTAATCCAACATGAACATCTATTCCAATTGCATCCTTTAGAGGTACTATAAAAAAATCAGCAATATACTTACCCTGCGGAGTAAGTAGGGCACTATAAACAAGCTTGTCATTCAATGAGTTAACGTCATTACTTACTAAATTTTGTAGAAATTTTCTACTGTCACTTCCTTTAAGCTCTAGCACCTTTCGGTTATTAAGTGGTAATTCCATTTTAAAAGCTCCTTTTAATAACAGATCGCCCTTTAATTATATGGAAAGCTTATGCNTGCACCAATTTCAATAGTAATTCCAACTTTAAACTCACAAAAAACATTAAAAAAAACCTTTNTGAGCTTATTTGAAGGTNTTGAGGCTGGGATCATCAGAGAGTTGATTGTTGTTGATGGGGGCTCGACTGATAAAACTAAAGAAATTGTTGTTGGGTGTGGTGGAAAATTTATTTCTTGCAAAAAGTCCAGAGGTCTACAAATTTGTACAGGGGTGAAATTAGCTCAAGGCGACTTCATATTTATTTTGCACAGCGACTCAGTACTTCAAGCCGATTGGAGTAAAAAAATATCAAAGTTTTTAAATCGAGAAGTTGGATATTATTGTAAACTATCTTTTGATAGCAAACATCCGCTTGCTTATCTGACTTCAAACTGGGCAAATGCTAGATCGCGAATATTTAATCTGCCTTACGGCGATCAGGGGCTATTGTTAGCTAGGCAGTTGCTAATTGAAAATGGCAATTACTCATCTATCCCTATTATGGAGGATATGGACTTAGCTCTGCGACTAAAAGGCAGATTATTCGGAATGCCCATAACCATAACTACCTCATCAGAAAAATATCAAAAAGAAGGCTGGTTGCGACAAGGGAGAAGAAATATTTTTAGACAAGCCCGCTTTTTACTAGGAGCAGATCCTACCAGCTTAGAAGATAATTATTATTGATGCTAACTAATTTTTCCGTCAATTAATTTAACAACTCGGTCCATGCGGCTAGCCAAATCTAGATTGTGTGTCGCTATCAGAGCTGACAAATTTGTTTGTTTTACGATTGTCACCAATGACTCAAAAACTGATAAAGTTGTTTTTTGATCTAAGTTACCTGTTGGTTCATCGGCTAAGATTATTCTAGGCTTGTTGGCAAGAGCACGGCAAATTGCAACTCTTTGTTGTTCACCACCAGAAAGTTCAGAAGGTCTATGATTAGATCTATCTGCAAGGTTAACTAAACTTAGCAGTTCATTGGATCGTCGTTGAGCTTCTTTTGATGAAATCCCATTAGACAGTTGAGGTAAATCAATATTTTCTCTTGACGAGAACTCTGGCAACAGATGATGAAATTGGTAAACAAAGCCAATTTCGCGCCTTCTTATCATCGTAAGATGATTATCATTTTTATTTTGTATTTCTGTACCATTTATAAATATTTTTCCACCCAGCGGTTTATCAAGCAACCCAGAAATTTGGAGGAGTGTGGATTTTCCTGCTCCAGATGGAGCTACTAAAGCGACTGTTTCACCAGGGAATAGTTTTAAATTTACTCCTTTGAGCACTTCAATTTTATTTGTACTTCCTTTCAAATAGCTTTTTTCAATAGCTGCTAACTCTAATACTGGTTTATTCATAGCGAAGAGCTTCNACTGGATGGAGNCTTGCGGCTCTTCTGGCTGGAATGATAGTTACCACNAAGCTTAACCCCAAAGATAAGCATGTCGCTTTTACTAGGTCCATGAAATGTAATTCTGCAGGCACAGAATATATTCCTCTGATTGATGGGTCCCAAACGCCGCCGCCAGAAAGTATATTAATTACAGCAAAGATTGGATCGATATAAATTGCAAATAGACAGCCAAAGATTACACCGAAAAAAGTACCTATAATTCCAGTAAAAGCCCCACATATCATAAATACTCGCATTATCGCGCCTTTTGATAAGCCAATAGTGCGTAAAATTCCAATATCTCTACCTTTATTTTTTACCAACATAATTAAGCCTGATATAATATTCATGCTGGCTATCATGACCAAAATTGACATAAGAACGAACATCACATTGTCCTCTATTTCGAGAGCCCGCAAAAAACTACTTGAGGCATCTCTCCAAGTCCATAATTGAATATCGGGTTCGACTATATTTTCGATGAGTGTAATAGCTTCAGGAAGATTGCTAGGATCATCTAGCAGAATCTCAATTTCGTCTGCTAAGCCCTCTCTGTTAAAGTATTCCTGCGCGATATTGAATGGTAGGTATGACCTGGTTCTATCAATATCGTATCTGCCAGCCGTGAATATATAAACTATTTTGAACTGTTTGATCCTGGGCGAAACACCAAAAGCTGTCCTGACCCCATTGGGTGAAATAAGCTTAATTTTATCACCAACTTGTACACCTAGTTCTCTAGCTACTCCTGATCCAATGGCAATACCATTCTTGAAATTACTTAGGTTACCTGAATATTTCTCAGGATTAGATATTCGCTCAAGCCCAAGAAGGTTCTCATATGATATTCCGAAGACCTCCAAGCCAGTATTACGCTCGTCATATGTTGCCATGATCTGACTACGGATGAGGGGGGCACTGCGCTTAACGCCTGGTAGAGAAATTAGTTTAGACGAAATTTCATCATAGTTTTCGAAAGTTCTAATAACGTTCCCATACTGATCCTGTGAGGGTGCTTTGTATAACGTTATGTGTGAATTAGCACCTAATATTGTATCAACAATCTCAGTTCTGAAACCGGATCTTACTGATAAAGTAGCAACTAAAGCAAAAACCGCGAGTGTAATGCCAATAAGACTAATCCAAGTCATTACACTAACGCCGCCTTCTGATCGCTTAGCTCTCAGGTATCGCCATGCAATCGTCCATTCATAGGCTGCAAAGGGCGGTGCTTTTTTTTCCAATGGTATGTCCCTGTAGCGATTTTCGCAAAGTTAACCCCGACTGTAAATCGGTTATGTTAAATCTGCAACTGCTCTTGCTTCCTAGAAAAAATTGGTTTTCTATTCTCTTATGAAAAGTTATCGATTAACTAAAATTATAAAGTCTCTTCCAGCCAGTATTCCCTTTGTTTCACCAGAGGAACATGAACGTGATGTAGGACAACAGTTTCTAGCGCGTATTGGAGCTAATGAGAACTGTTATGGCCCATCACCAAAAGTACTTGAGGCGATCATAAATTCATCTCATGATGTTTGGAAGTATCCTGATCCTACCGCCCATACTTTGAAAAAAGAATTAGCAAAATTTTATAATATTTCTGATAAAAATATTATTGTTGGAGAAGGTATCGATGCGCTGTTGGGCTATTTAGTTAGATTGTTAATTCAGGTGGGTGACACCGTAGTAACATCAAATGGATCTTATCCAACCTTTAATTATCATGTGGCAGGTTTTGGTGGAAAACTTTTAAAATGTGATTATCGAGATGATAAGGAAGATCTACGATTACTTATTGATACCGCCGCTCAAACCAAGGCAAAGCTGGTATACTTTTCTAATCCGAACAACCCAATGGGTACTTGGACGCGTGGTGAGAAAATACTTTCTTTACTAGATAATTTGCCAAACGACTGCTTGCTTATTTTGGATGAAGCCTACGCTGAATTTGCGCCAAATGAAGCAAAAACTCAAATCTCTGTAGATGATCCCAGAGTAATAAGGTTTCGTACATTTTCTAAAGCCTATGGAATCGCTGGTGCTCGAATAGGTTACGGCCTGGCAAGTCCCGATTTAATTATTGAATTTGATAAAATTAGAAACCATTTTGGAAACAGTTTATTGTCTCAGGTGGCGGCAATAGCCGCTCTTGAAGATCAAAATTACCTATCAGATGTTGTCAAAAAAACCGCAGTTGGCAGGGAAAAATTATACGAAACTGCAAAAAAAAATGGTCTGTCTGCCATTCCATCTGCTACAAACTTTGTAGCTATTGACTGTGGTAAAGACAGTAGTTTTGCAGTGCAGGTGATGAACGGCTTACTTGAAGCCAATGTTTTTGTGAGGAAACCTGTTGTGGCGCCACTTGATAGGACAATTAGAGTGAGTGTTGGGCGGGATGACGAACTAGATATATTTGATAACGTTCTTCCTAAGGTTCTGAAAACTTTGCGATAATAGATGCAGCTTTATTTATAGCATTATTTCCATGAGGAACTCCCACTGCAATCATTGCNGTTTCGAGAGTTGCGATTAATGCCATTATCATTTGAGCGTTTACATGACCCATGTGGCCTAATCTAAAGTATCCGTCACCATTAGGATCGTTAGGAGTTGCCATTCCTAATCCTATGCCGATTGTTAACCCCGTATTCTCCTGTAGCCATTTTCTTATATGAGTACCTTTTGGAGTTTGAACATGGAGAGAAGTTACAGCAGCNGATCTCAGCTTTTTATCTTGGATGTTAGCTTTTAATTCACCACCTTTTTCCCAACTTTCAATAGCAGCCCAGATAGCGCTAGCAAGCACCTCGTGTCTTCTCCAGACTGCCTCAATACCCTCTTTCAAAATCATATCAAGAGCCACATTTAGTCCATACAAGTGATGAGTTGGGGCCGTCCCTCCAAAATATTTGTAATAATAATCTGGGTTTATGCGAGGAGCCCAGTCCCAGTATGAGCTGACTAGTTTTAAGGAACTTTGTAAATCCTTCGCTTTTTGGTTGAAAAATACAAAGCTTACGCCTGGTGGCACCATTAATCCTTTTTGGCAGGCAGCTACCATAACATCTGCACCCCAACTATCCATTTGAAATTCATCACAAGCAAGGGACGCTATACAGTCAACTAACAGTAAGGCATCATGATTAAGATCATCTAATAGTGCTCTTATAGGAGCGATTTCGTTTTTAACGGATGTTGAAGTATCAACATGAGTTATTAAAACTGCTTTATAGTTTCCGTCTTTTTTGAGCGCAGTCTCTAACAAATTTAAATCTATTGTACTGTTGGTTCCAAAATCTAAAACTTCCGTTTTTACACCATTTTTTTGCGCAATTTCTGCCCAGCCGTGTCCAAACCTGCCAGTTGCAGCTACAAGCACTTTATCGCCTCTATTAGTCGTATTCGATAGGGCCGCTTCCCATGCACCGTGTCCGTTTGATATGTACATGGCTACGTTGCCATCCGTTTTAGCAACCTGACACAATTTTGGNACGATTTTATCGGTAATGTCTATAAGTTCCCCCTCATATATATTGGGGGAAGAACGATGCATTGCCTGAAGAACTTTTTCGGGAATGACAGACGGCCCTGGAATAGCCAGATACTCGACACCGTTACTTAAGTTCATTATTTATTCCTATCATTTTATTGTAGTGATAGCTCATAGGTTTAGCACGTCAATCCACTTATACTCTTTTATTAAAACTTCATTTCTTTAACTTTAGGATCCCACTAATTATCTAAAATTAATATCAGCAAACCGTTCTTCTTCTGTAAATCTAATAATAATTTNCATATTTTATATATGTAATTTTCTTTTATACTTTTGCCAACATTATTCACTAATTTCTCTTCAAAGTTACATAAATTTAAGCTAGTGCTTCTGCAGATTAATTTAGAATTTTTTGCTTAACTATTGAAAGGGCAAACATGGCTCAAATATCAGTTGTAAATATTTTTAGTTTATCGAAGGCTGCTCTGCTAAAATTTGGAGCACTTGACTGGATCGCGGACGCGGTGGCAGACGCAATCGCTAAATCAGAGAGCGTAGGTAATAGGATCTGTGGCCTTTATTATTTGGAGAGTTATTGCATGCAACTTCAATCGGGCCGAGTTAAGGGTAATGTTGAACCGATTGTCTCAAAAGAAAAAAGTGGAATAGTCACGGTAGATGCTAAGTTTGGATTTGCTCAGCCTGCATTTAATAGAGGTTTGGGTTCAGCTTGCAAAGCAGCATTTGAAAATGGCATCTGTTCTTTAGTAATTGGACATGCACATACTTGTACATCTTTAGGCTATTTTACAGAAAAGATTGCACAGCAAAATTTAATTGGTATCGGATTTACAAATGCCTCTCCAATTGTAGCACCACCAGGTGGTAAGTCACGTATCATTGGAACGAATCCAATCGCATTTTCTGTACCAGATGGAGCGGGCAATATTGCCATTCATTTCGATCAGTCTACAACCGCAGTTGCACTAGGTAAAATTACAATGGCTAAAGCGGCAGGTGAAAAAATACCTTTGGGTTGGGCACTTGATAAAAGTGGTAATGCAACTACTGATCCAGAAGCCGCTTTAGAAGGATCTTTAGTATCGAGTGGTGGTTATAAAGGTTGGGGATTTGGGCTTATGGCGGAAGTGTTAGCGGCAGGGCTTGCAGGAGGTTTGGCATCACAATTTGTGCAGCCGCTTAAAGCTACAAATGGAGAGCCTCACAACTTGGGGCAATATTATATTTTGATTGATCCTAATAATTCTAATTCCTTTGAACTGTTTCTAAAAGATTTAAAAGCTTCTGTATCTAAAGATGTGGGCACACGTCTGCCAGGTCAGGGTAAAGTTGCAGCAAAGGAAGTTGAAGTGCCTGATGATCTTTTAGCTTTGCTAGAAAAGCTTAGTGGATGTCGATTAAATGATTAAACATCCAGCTCGTTAACAAAACGCGCATTACTTTGAATATATTGGTAACGTAATTCAGGCTTTTTGCCCATTAATCGATCAACTAGATCTCCAGTTTCACCGGGTTTTTCTTCATCTATTGAAACTCGAATTAACTTCCTACTGATTGGNTCCATTGTCGTTTGCTTTAAATCCTTGGCGTCCATTTCTCCTAAGCCTTTAAATCGACTAACTTCTATTTTACCTTTACCGCCTAAGCCTTTAGAAAGCCATTNGTCACGCTCAACTTGATCTTTGCAGTATACTCGATGAGATCCTTGAGTAAGACGAAAGAGGGGNGGACAAGCTAGGTAAAGATGTCCTTGATCTATNAGCGGTCGCATCTGTGTGAAAAAGAATGTCATCAAAAGAGATGCTATGTGAGCGCCGTCGACGTCAGCGTCTGTCATAATTATGACTTTTTCGTAACGCAGATCATCAATATTAAATTTTGAACCAAGGTTCGTACCCAATGCCTGGGTTAGGTCGTTGATCTCCTGATTAGTACCTAATTTTGAACTGGCAGCACCAAGTACATTTAAAATTTTTCCGCGCAAGGGTAAAAGTGCCTGTATTTTTCTATTCCGTGCCATTTTGGCTGAGCCACCGGCACTATCGCCTTCAACGATAAATAATTCCGTGCCATTGCGAGTGTTCTCTGAGCAATCAACAAGCTTTCCAGGCAAACGAAGACGTTTGGTTGCTGACTTTCTGGCTGTTTCCTTTTCTTGTCTTCGTCTTAGCCGCTCTTCCGAACGTAATATTAGGAAATCTAAGATAGCAGTGGCAGACTTACTATCAGAGGCCAGCCAATTATCAAAATGATCGCGCACTGNGTTTTCTACTAGCTTTTGGGCCTCAACTGTTGCTAAGCGATCTTTAGTTTGNCCAACAAATTCNGGNTCCTGTATAAANCACGATACNANCGCACAGCTTCCNAGAGTTAGATCCTCACGAGTTATGTCTTTAGCTTTTTTACTATTAACGCGCTCTCCNTANGTTTTTATACTTTTTAATATTGCTGCCCAAAAGCCACTTTCATGCGTACCGCCTTCTGGCGTTGGAACCGTATTACAGTACGATTTAACAAAACCATCTCTTGATGGGGTCCAATTGATTGCCCATTCGACTTTACCCGGTATTTGGAACTTTTCGTGGAACTCAACTGTACCGGCGAAAGGTCGTTGGGCGTATGTAGATACTCCATTTAAGGTTTCGTTCAGGAAATCTGAAAGGCCTCCTGGAAAGTGAAAGGTAGCATCTGCTGGAGTTTCACCGTCATCTATTTCTGATTTCCACCTTATTTCTACACCAGAAAATAAGTAAGCTTTTGACCTAATGGATTTAAATAGACGAGATGGTTTAAATTTGTGATTACCAAAGATTTCTTTGTCAGGTAAAAAACTTACATAGGTTCCTCGCCTATTTGGTGCACTCCCTATCTTTTCTAAATTTCCTTGGGCCACACCGCGGGAGAATCTTTGCTCATGTAATTCTTTATTACGGGCTACTTGAACGACCATAGAACTAGATAGGGCATTAACTACCGACGCGCCTACACCGTGCAAACCTCCAGAGGTCTGATAGGCCTTGCCTGAAAATTTNCCTCCAGCATGCAACGTGCAAAAGATTACCTCTAGTGCTGATTTATCTGGATACTTTGGATGTGGATCAATTGGAACTCCCCGACCATTGTCTCTGATAGCTATTTCATANTTTTCTTTAAGTTCGACGTCTATCCGGTTAGCGTAACCTGCTACGGCTTCATCCATGGAGTTATCTAAAATTTCAGAAACCATATGGTGNAGGGCACGCTCATCTGTGCCGCCGATATACATTCCTGGGCGCTTTCGTACAGGTTCAAGGCCTTCAAGAACTTCTATCGAAGATGCGTCATAGTCTTGATTTTCTAANTCTGACAATAGGTCAGTCATCTAGTGCTGCTCTTTTTTATTCTTTTCTAAGCCTGGAAGGCTGAATAAACAAGAGAAAGAATAATTTCTCTGTTTCAACTAAAGCGACTNCACTNTAGTCACAATTTTAAAACNCTNCTTCAAGAACTTATGTAAGAACCGAGGNTTTANTTNGTCAGTTTACAATTTACTTGAAAGGGTTCTGTTCAAATGTAATGGGTACATCATGGATCACGAACAGACTTTCCGGACTAGCGGGAAAAATCTCATTAAATTAGCGATACCCCTTATTGGTACTCATCTGGCCAATGTGGCTCTTGGTATTACGGACACTGTAATGATGGGTTGGTACTCAGTAACGGCTTTGGCTGCCCTTGTTCTTGGCAATGCTTATTTTTTCGTATTTTTTCTATTTGGTGCCGGTTTTGCTTTTGCAGTTCAACCTCTCGTTGCATCAGCCTCCAGTTCGGGAGAGTTAAAACTCGCAAGACGCTACATGAGAATGGGGTTGTGGCTATCCCTAATCTACGCAAGTTTATTTCTACCAATATTTTTCAATGCTGAGCCTATCCTTATTATACTTGGACAAGCTCCTGACATATCTGGATACGCTGAAAATTATACGCGTATCATTGGATTTGGGTTAATACCCGCTCTTTGGGCTATGGTTATCCGGTTTTTCCTTTCTGGTTTGCATCTTACTAAAGTGACCTTGATTATTACCTTAACAACGGTGCTATTAAACATACCGCTTAATTATTTACTGATTTTTGGAAATTTAGGGTTTCCTGAATTAGGAGTGTCAGGTGCAGCCATTTCTTCAGTAATAGTTCAAATTATTACTGCAGTATCTATCACTGCATATGCAATAAGAAAATTACCTGAGTATAAGCTACTAACCAGGTTTTTTCGTTTTGACAAAGTTGCATTTGTTAAAGTCGGGACATTAGGGCTGCCGATTGGAACAAGTATTGTCGCGGAGACAGGTTTGTTTACAGCCTCGTCGATTATGATGGGCTGGTTTGGAGCAATCACCCTTGCTGCTCATGGCATAGCACTTCAAATTGCGTCTGTCATGTTCATGATTCATTTGGGCCTGGCTGAGGCTTCAACAATCAAAGCAGGTAACGCTTGGGGGAATAGGAATTTATTGTTACTAAAAAAAGGAGCTAAAGTCGCTGCCTCATGCTCGATATTATTCTCCTTGGCTGCAATGACTGTTCTTATAACCTTTGGTGATACTCTTGTATCAATTTATGTGGATATTGATGATCCTTCCCGAAATCAGATAATTTACACTGGTGCTCTATTACTAGTTGCAGCGGCTCTTTTCCAATTTGTAGACGGTGGCCAGGCGATGGCATTGGGTTTACTCAGAGGTATACAGGATACCACAGTTCCAATGCTAATAACAATTTTAAGTTATTGGTTAGTAGGCGTTCCATCTGCATATTTCTTTGCATTTGTTCTTAATTTTGAAGCTATAGGAATATGGGCTGGTTTAGCGACAGGTTTGGGTTTTGCTGCTATCTTGCTCGGATTTCGATTTGTTTATCTCACAAACTCTAACCGTAAAATGCCACTATAAAATGACAGATTAATTAGTCAAACGGGCGCAAAATGAAGAAATACGATCACAGGCAATTTGAAGTTCATGAGTGGATGTTGCAAAACTTATACGGAAATTTGGTGAAAGACCAAAAGCCGCTCCAAATACAACTGCAACGTTTTCCTCTTCCAAAAGTGATAACGCGAATTGCTCATCGTTGAAAATCACCGTTCCTGATTGTGTTTTTTTTCCAATTAATTGCTTGATGTCAGGATAAACGTAAAAGGCTCCGTCTGGAATTGGGCAAGAGATGCCGTTAATACCATTTAACTTCTTTACAACCAAATCACGGCGCTCCTGAAAAATAATTTTATTTTCTAAAATAAAATCTTTTTTTCCAGTGAGAGCCGCGAGCGCGGCCCATTGACTGATCGTGCAAGGATTAGATGTTGATTGTGATTGAATTTTACGCATCGCTGATATTATTTTTTCTGGTCCACCTGCATAACCAATACGCCACCCTGTCATCGCGTACCCTTTAGAGACGCCGTTGCATGTAAGCGTTCTAGAATATAACTTTGGCTCAACTTGTGCGGGGGTTACGAATTTGAAATTTCCAAAAGTTAAGTGTTCGTAAATATCATCTGTCAGTATGTGTACTTGGGGAAATTCCAAAAGGACATCTGTTAACTTTTTGAGTTCTTTGAATGTATAACCTGCACCTGTGGGATTGGAAGGTGAATTAAATATCAGCCACTTTGTCTTCTCTGTTATCGAAGCCCTTAAATCATTTGGCCGTAACTTATAGTTATTTTCTGAAGCTGTTTTTATAATTTTAGGACTACCGCCAGCCAATTTTACCATGTCCGGATATGAAACCCAATAAGGCGCTGGGATGATAACTTCATCATCGGGGTTTAGTGTTGCCATCAAAGCATTATATAATATTTGCTTTCCCCCAGTTCCTACTGATATTTGTGTTGCCTCATATTTAAGATCATTCTCTGTGATAAATTTTTGGGAAATTGCTTCTTTTAACTCCGGCATCCCATCTGGGTTTGTATATTTTGTTTTTCCAGCTTTGATGGCTTTTATCGCTGCCTCTTGAATGTGCTTCGGCGTCCCAAAATCTGGTTCACCAGCTGATAAACTAATTATGTCTTGCCCCTCTGATTTCAATTTATTCGCAAGAGCAGACATTGTAATTGTTGCAGATGAATTGATTTTAGAAACTGATTTTGAGAGCTCTATCATAATATACCTATTTGAGTTTGATATCTAAGTGTCTTATGCTGCAGCTAATAACCATTCAAGAAAAATAATTGGAGTGTGTCGTGATTGATGATTTGGATTGGTATGGACCCGAAACCGCCACTTTTGGTGACAGACTATCAGCAGCCGTTGAAAAATCAGGTATGACACAAAAACTAGTTGCTAAGCGATTAGGCATAAAATTGGCCACACTGAAATCATGGGAGCAGGATGTTAGCGAACCAAGAGCTAATAGACTGTCGATGCTAGCTGGTTTACTTGGCGTATCTGTTATGTGGCTGCTGCATGGTAGAGGTGACGGAGTAGATTATTCTGACAACGAAGCCCAAGTTCCACCAGAAATCAATGATATATTATTCGAAATTAGAGCGCTTCAGACTGGGCTCCTTACATCGGCAGATAAGCTCGCGAAGCTTGAAAAACAATTAAGGGCTAAATTGAGGGACATGTAATGCTAAACGTTCGAGAGAATAAAATCAAAAAGCTTAAAATGCGTTCAATGAGGCGTGGTATTAAGGAAATGGATGTCATCCTCTCCTACTACAGCGAAGTTTGCCTAGAGAAAATGTCAGGCTTAAAGTTGGATCTCTACTCTGACCTTTTATTTGAAAACGATCAGGACCTATACAGCTGGTGTTCCGGACAAGAAGTCCCCAAAGAAAAATATTCGGCCATTATTGCTGAGATAAGAGATATCCTCAAAGCAAAGAAATTTAACTATCATTGATTTTCACTTGTTCCGCTTGTTATTGAACGTTTTTGTTATCACCAATGACCAATATTAGGCATTGAAATCCATGGCTCACTTTTCCGCATAGCTTCCCCACGCTGCAGTAATTCAATGGAAATGTTGTCTGGTGATCGCACAAAGGCCATTCGTCCGTCACGAGGAGGTCGATTTATAGTGACGCTATTCTCTATTAAGTTCTGACATGTTTCGTAAATGTTTTCGACTTCATACGCTAAATGGCCAAAATGTCTGCTGTCTGACGGGAGTTCAGCATCACCATCCCAATTAAAGGTTAATTCCAGTGGGCATTCATGTTGTCCGTCCGGTGCAAGAAAAACCAGCGTGAATCGTCCAACATCATTTTCATTTCTTTTTATTTCTTTCAGTCCAATTAAACGGTAGAATGCAATTGATTTTTCGAGATCCTTTACTCTTATCATCGTGTGGAGATATCTAATTTTCATTTTTTTTCCAATTTTGTATCAATGACTAACACTTTGCTCAAAATAATTATAATTAATTTCAAGATTATTCACCTTGTTACATATGCCTGAATGATCAATTCAATTAAAAATTTGAAAATTACTTCAATTCTTTCTGCATGTTGTGGTTTATTCACAACTGATCTCTAGATATAGTCAGCAATAAGTGATTCAGTAAAGGACTCCAAAATGCCCCTATCTCCAAAACAAATGGAAGAAATAAATGTCCAAAGGGAGCAAACAGCGATCACGCGTAGAGTTGTAAGTGAGGGTATGGAGGAGAGGCTTTATTCCGCTTTCAAGGTTCTTGATCATGGTTTTGTGCGTGTAATTGACTATATGGGAGATGATAGTGCTATATGCCAAGCTGCCCGAGTTAGTTACGGAAAGGGTACGAAATCTGTTCAGAACGATGCGGGATTAATCAGATATTTAATGCGCCATTGGCACTCTACGCCATTTGAAATGTGCGAAATCAAATTGCATGTTAAGCTACCAGTATTTGTAGCGCGGCAATGGATCCGACACCGAACTGCAAATGTAAATGAATATTCAGCGCGGTACTCAATCTTAGATAGAGAGTTCTACATACCCAGCCCTGAGCATATTGCAGCCCAATCTGTGGTAAATAACCAGGGTAGGGGTGAAAGTTTAAGTGGGGAAGAAGCACAATCTGTTTTAGAGCTTTTGAAAGCTGACAGTGCGCGTTGCTATGATAATTACGAAAAAATGATTTCCCAAGAAGATCAACAGGGTTTAGCAAGAGAGTTGGCGCGCATGAACTTGCCTGCAAACATATATACGCAATGGTATTGGAAAGTTGATCTACATAATTTACTCCATTTTTTGAGACTTAGGGCAGATCCTCATGCTCAATATGAAATTAGAGTTTATGCTGAGGAAATCTGTAAATTAGTTAGAGAATGGGTGCCGCATACTTATAGTGCTTTCGAAGATTACAGGCTAGGCGGCGCCTCCCTTTCTCAAACTTCCGTAAATGTTTTGCGTAGAATGATCAAAGGCGAAGATGTAGATCTTCAGAGCTCAGGCATGAGTAAGGGTGAGTGGGGAGAGTTTAAAAGTATTTTCTTTGATTAGGGAGTTTTAAAATTAACTTTAATTTTTTGGATTTCATTTCCTTTATTGTCAAAAATTAAGATTTCATCATCATCCGTTACTATTGCGTACCAGTTTATTGTCTGTGTATAGGCTATTGGGTTCACATTGCTTGGTAATTCTAGCGTCGCTGGAATTAGAGTGGGGCTTTTTCGAAAGTTTATAACAAACACACACACTATTATCACAAAGCCAATTATCATCACCCCAGCTAACACAGTGACAAGGAGCTTTAAGAACTTTATACTTGTGGGTAGAATAATTTCATTTTGGAGGATAATTTTGTCGTCTTCTGTCTTATCTTTTTTCGTCACAGCGAATCCTCCTGCGCGTCTTGATAAAGCTCTTTCGCGTGATGCGCCAGATTCAGCTAGTCTATCGCGATCTCGAATTCGTAAACTTATAGAAAAAGGTGTAGTTCGTGTCGACGAAATAGTTGCAACACATTTAGACGCTTCAGTATGTGAGGGACAATTTATAGAAATCACACTCCCTCAAATTGAGGATATTGATAATGCTCCCGAAAATATTCCCTTAAATATTGTTTATGAGGATGACTCTCTTATTGTTGTGAATAAACCAGCAGGAATGGTTGTCCATCCAGCCCCTGGCTCTCCAGATAAGACCTTGGTAAATGCATTGCTGCATCATTGTGGCGATACCCTATCTGGAATTGGTGGTAGCAAAAGGCCTGGTATAGTTCATCGAATTGATAAAGATACAAGCGGTTTATTGGTTTCTGCAAAATCGGACGTTGCGCACCAAGTCCTTGCCAAGCAATTTGAAAATCATTCAGTGGAAAGACGCTACCAAGCTTTATGTTTTGGAGCTCCAGATGCTAATGATCCTAGATTGAGAGGTGTTAAGGGCGTCAGTTTTGAGCCAGGCAATATTTTGAAAGTTACCACCAATTTAGCACGGCACAGAACGAACCGGCAAAAGCAGGCTGTTGTTTTTGATAAAGGGCGCCATGCAATCACCAGGATAAAAGTCAGTGAAAAGTACGGATCCTTGTCTAGTTTAGCCTTGATCGATTGTCGTTTAGAGACTGGTAGAACCCATCAGATCCGTGTTCATTTAGCGCATGTCGGGCATGGTTTGATAGGAGATCCGCTATACGGTGGCCGGAGAAAAATCCAGTCAAAATCTTTTCCAAACGAAATTGTCGATGAAATACTATCTTTTCCTCGGCAAGCCTTACATGCTGCCACTTTGGGGTTTGTGCATCCAAAAACAAAAGAAACTTTACGTTTTGAGGTGCCTTTACCGGATGATATGAGTAACCTTATTAATAAGTTGAGTTAACTGTACTCAATTTATTGCAGTAGCGATTTCAGATATCGCTCAATCCAAACTTTAAATGAAAATGTAAACTTGAAAAGACGGTTATGTGTTACTACATATATCCTAATCAAAGGAAGCTGATATGACCAATTATGCAAACCTACCTGCCCCTAGTCCAGAAGCTGGTTTAAGCCGTTACTTGCAAGAAATACGAAAGTTTCCAATGCTTGAACCGGAAGAAGAATATATGCTTGCAAGACGCTGGGCTGATGAACAGGACTCAGAAGCTGCTCACAAATTAGTGACTTCTCATCTACGTTTGGCAGCTAAGATAGCTATGGGTTACCGTGGTTATGGCTTACCTCAAGCGGAAGTAATTTCCGAAGCAAACGTTGGCTTAATGCAAGCCGTTAAGCGTTTTGACTCTGAAAAAGGATTTAGATTNGCCACTTATGCTATGTGGTGGATTAGAGCAAGCATTCAAGAATATATCCTACGTAGTTGGTCATTGGTGAAAATGGGTACAACGAGTGCACAAAAGAAACTGTTTTTTAACCTACGAAAAGCAAAAGCAAGGATTGGAGCCTTAGATGAAGGCGATTTACATCCTGAGAATGTTAAGAAGATTGCTACNGATTTAGGTGTGTCTGAAAATGAAGTGATTTCAATGAACCGTAGATTAAGTGGTGGAGATGCTTCCCTTAACGCCGTTGTCTCGTCTGATGGAGATGGGTCAATGGAATGGCAGGATTGGCTAGAGGATGAGTCGGCGGATCATGCAACTGATTTTGANAATAAAGATGAAGTCGAATTTAGGTTGGANTTGATGACTAAAGCAATGAGTTTCCTCAATGAGCGCGANCAGGATATATTGCATAAACGCCGGTTGCAGGACACGCCATCTACTTTGGAAGAGCTTAGTCTGGAGTATGGAGTAAGCCGGGAACGAATAAGACAGATTGAGGTGCGGGCGTTTGAAAAGCTTCAAATTCAAATGCGGGACCTAGCTTCCAAAGCCACACTTATTGGCTGATACTGATAATATATTATAACGCAGTTAGTGTCACAAATTTATATCCCAAAAAGCGCGGTTAATTGTTGTGAATACAAGTTTTAAATGGGGAATTTTAGGTGCATCAAAATTTGCATTGGAGCAAATGGCACCTGCTATTCATGCTGCTAAAGGAAATTCGTTAGTAGCACTCGCGACCAAAGATAAAGAAAAGGCTAATAAATTTTTGGCGCTTTCTGATAGTTTGAAAATTTATGATGATTATATCGGTTTATTAGAAGATCCCGATATCAATGCAGTATATATTCCACTACCCAACCATATTCACATCGAATGGGCTATGCGGTGTCTAAAGGCTGGCAAGCACGTTTTATGTGAAAAACCAATCTCTATGGCTGCAGGGGAAATAGATCGCTTGATAGAATTGCGAGACGAAACGCAGCTTTTAGCAGCGGAAGCATACATGGTAGTGCATCATCCACAGTGGCAATTGGTTAAAGACTTTGTCGATACGGGTAAAATAGGACAATTAGTACAGATCGATGGCGTGTTCAGTTACAATAATGCTGATGACCCAATGAATATTCGCAATCAAGCAAATTATGGCGGCGGTGGTATTCCTGATATTGGGGTTTATCCCTACGGTGTAAGTAGATTTGTGACAGGCTGTGAACCCACCAAAATCCTATTTGCAGATATTGTTTTTGAAAATGGAGTTGATACTTGGGCAAGTATTTCAGCTCAATTCCCCGGTTTTAAAATGCAGGCAGTAACTTCTATGAGAGCTGCTCCTCGACAAGAAATGACAATTCATGGTTCTGAGGGGTTTTTGAAACTTTCAGCTCCCTTCAACCCTAATGTATTTGATATTGCGCAGGTTGTATTTAGGAAAGGGAATGAACAGGAAGAAATTTTCAAGTTTCCATCTGAAAACCAATACATTAATCAAGTTGAGGCCTTTTCTTTGTCTGCTACCACCGCTCAGGCATACAAGTGTTCGCTAGAGTTTTCGAAAGGTACCCAGACCATGATTGACATGGTCTACGCGAGGAATAAAGAACTTTTGTGAGGATGAAATTAGGAAAAACTTTACCTATTGAAAGTTATCAATAAAATTCATTACTTTCGGCCTAATATTAGATCTCCAGTTTTTTCCCGCAAAGATGCCGTAGTGGCCAGCATCAATCTCAACATGGCTTAATTTTTTTTCTGGTGGTACATTTTTACATAGCCGTATCGCAGCCGAACATTGTCCAGGAGCTGCTATATCATCTTTACCGCCTTCAACAGTCATTATTGGAACATCCGAGATAGTATTTATGTCCAAATGCAATCCCTTTAATGTAAACTTGTTTTGGGCTATCTCATGTTTTTGAAATATTCGATCTACGGTTGATAAATAAAATTCTGCCGTCATATCCATTACAGCCAAATATTCGTCATAAAAATTGTTATGTCTGTCGTGTTCACTCGCTTGCCCATGAGCGACCTTAGCTATTTGATCCGAAAATGATTTAACATGTTTCTCAGCATTCATAGACATGAAAGACATTAATTGTAATAAACCAGGATACACCTGCCGTCCAGCACCTGCATACTGAAATCCCACACGTTGAATTACCGTCCGCTCTAAGTTTGACAAAGTTACTTTATTGGCAAAATTAGTGATTTCAGTTGGAGTAGCGTTGGGATCAATTGGCCCCCCCATAAGAATTAAACTTTTTGGCTGAGANTCTTTATCTTCCTGTGCAAAAAATGCTGTTGCTGCAAGGGCTAAGGGAGCTGGTTGGCAAATTGCGATCACGTTAATCTCTGGACCTAAAAATCTTATATAATCAATTAAGTACTGGGTGTAGTCTTCGATATCAAAATGTCCTTCAGATACGGGGATATCTCGAGCATTGTGCCAATCTGTAACATAAATTTCACTATCTATGATTAAACTGTTTATGGTCGATCTAAGTAAAGTGGAGTAGTGACCGGACATAGGTGCTACTAATAAAATCTTTTTTGAAATTGGCTCTCGCCCTAAAACATTGAAATGAACGAGATCTCCAAAAGCACCAATAATTTTTCTATCGATTTGTATTAAGTGATCTCGACCATCGCAACATGTTATGCGCTCTATGCCCCAGTCAGGTTTTGCGGCCATTCTTTCAAATGATCTCTCAGTTACCTCTCCCCACGCAGCAACCCAATTAATACTAGGGTTGGGTAAACCTGACATTGCAGGGTGTGAGGCGGCCATTTTTGCTGTGGCCCCAATCCACTGATTCATATTACGCATCGCGTCAAAATAATTATATCCTAGCATCTTGTGCATTTATTTATCCTAAACTACTGGTGCGATTAAAAACGGGCATGGTAATATTTAATCTTTTTGTTATGCTGCACTGCAGCTAAGTTAGTTGGAAAAGTCTCATATGACAAGTTCAGATAAAAATTTGCCATCAATTGATTTGCAATTAAACGCAAATCTACAAAAATTAGAGGAATTATCTGGGCGTTTTTTTGAAGTTCTAAACAACAAGAAGCAGATCAATCTTGGACTTAACGGTCCAGGGCACGATCTTTTTGTAAAAACTGCTGGCGCTTATTTGAAAAGTATGGCGCAGAACCCAACTTTTTTTATGGAACAGCAAATATCTTATTGGGGAAAAACTTTAGAATATTTTGCGGAAACGCAAGAACAATTTTTTTCTAATAGTGCTGACAACGAAAATATTGAACATGTTGATAAACGTTTTACGCACCAATTATGGAAAACTAATCCATTTTATAAAAATGTCTTAAAACAGTATCATGTGAACTCNAATATGATCATTGAGGCTGTGGCACANGTAGAGGGNTTATCTTCGAAAGATCAAGCGCGTTTGGAATATTTTTCTACTCAAATTATCGATATGATGGCCCCCACTAATTTTTTTGGAACAAATCCTGACGCTCTAGAAAAGGCTTTTTTATCTAAGGGTGAGTCTNTAGTAAAAGGTTTAGAGAATTTAATCCGAGATTTAGAGTCAAATAATGGAGAGCTCTTGGTAAGACTGGCTGATGAAACTGCTTTTAAAGTTGGATCAGATTTAGCAGCTACACCAGGTAAAGTTGTTTTTCGAAATAGACTTTTTGAACTTATTCAGTATTCACCTTCGACCGAAATGGTCTACCAAACACCGCTACTGATTTTTCCCCCATGGATTAATAAGTTTTATATTTTAGACCTAAAGCCCCATAATAGTCTGATACGCTGGATTGTTGACCAAGGCTATACATTATTCGTGGTGTCATGGGTGAANCCGGACACTAGTTATGCCGATGTTGGGCTTGAGGAGTATATTGAAGAGGGTTATTTTGAGGCGATTGAGCAAGTAAAAAGTATCTGTAACGCTAAAACAATAAATGCATTAGGATATTGTATNGCTGGGACAGTGCTTAGCATTGTGATGTCTCTCATGAAAAAACGAGGTGATGCATCTATAAATACNGCTACGCTACTTACGACCTTAACTGATTTTTCAGACCAGCGTGAATTTACTCCCTTTTTACAAAACGATTTCATCGATACCATAGAAAGTGAGATCAAAAGTAAAGGTATTCTTGAGAGTTTTATTATAGCGCGGACATTTAGTTTCCTTCGCTCAAACGATTTAATCTACAGTCCAGCNATTAAAAGTTACATGATGGGTGAGGCGCCGCCCTCATTNGACCTGCTTTTTTGGAATGGGGATGGATCAAATTTACCNGGTAAGATGGCGTTACAGTATTTGAGACATCTATGTCAGGATAATCAGTTTGCAAAAAATCAGTTAAAGATGTTTGGAGAGAAACTCGGTGTATCGGATATTGAAACACCTGTNTTCGCAGTAAGTTGTGAAACGGATCATATAGCGTCTTGGGAAGATAGCTTTCGGGGGTTACATAACTTTAGTTCGAAAGAAAAGACTTTTGTTTTATCCGAGGCAGGACATGTAGCAGGTATTGTTAATGCCCCTGGCAGAGGAAAGTATGGGTATTATTTTGGTAAAGATGACTTTAAAAATCTAGAAAATTGGAAACAACGCGCAGATTTTAAAAAAGAAAGCTGGTGGCCATTTTGGGAAAAATGGTTGGGGGGACAATCTAAAGATTTAGTTAAAGCGCGTATGCCTGGGACGCTTGATGACGTGGACTTTGGAGATGCTCCAGGTTGTTACGTTCATCAGAAATCTTGAAGACAATAGTCCCTACAAAAAAATGCTGCGATGCAGAAAAATAACTTGCATTGCTGCGGCGCAGCATGTATACAANAAATCAGACAGNGTTTTTTAGAGGATAGTTATTATGACGAGTACGAAAGATATGAATAAGTTTTTTAAAGATTTTATGGCTTCTTTACCGATGGATACTTCCGTTTTTGAAGATGCAGTTAAAAAGCAAACAGTTGTAAACGAGAAATATTATAATTTATTTTTGGGGGCTGCAGAAAAGTCTACTGCGATATCGTATAAGTGGGCATCCGATGTACTCACGAAAATGCAAGAAGTCCAAACTTCTAAAACTGATCCTTCGGAATATGCTCAATCTATTGGGGATTTTGTATCTGAACAGACTGATGTCGCTACTGAAAATTTAGCCGCGCTGGCTGAAGTCGCAAAAAAGGCTCAGTTGGATTCAGTATCTCTANTTGTTGCTACAGCAAAAGAAGTACAGGACGAAACAGCGGCTTCTGTCAAAAAAGCTGCAAATGATTTTGCACCGACACAGAAAAAAGCATAAAATTAAACTTTCTAATACTCTTTTTTCATAGATTATAATCCATCGAGAGGCGGCGTTCAGTTGCCTCTTTCTTTTTTGCTGCATTTGCTTAATAATTGCTGCAACGCTGCAATATGGCGATGGGGGATTTAAAAGTGGAACAGAAGTCAGGTTCTTTGCTGATCAAAAGATATGCTAGCCGTCGCCTCTATAACACTGAAACCAGTGATTACGTTACGCTTGATGACATAGCCGGTTTTATTCGATCTGGTCGCGATGTGCAAATTATTGATCTTAAGTCAGGTGATGATCTCACTAGACAATATCTTCTCCAAATAATTGCTGAGCACGAAAGTAGGGGAGATAATGTGCTTCCACTTGGTGTTTTAACAGATTTGGTTCGAAGCTATGCAACTCAAACGACTTCTGCTCTTCCAGAGTTTTTAACAATGTCCCTTGAAATGTTTCGTGAGAATCAATCGAAGTTTATGGAAAATATGAACAGTATTAATCCAATACAGGGAATGCCTGGATATGAAAACTTACAGGCTCAACAAGACGCTTTTCTGAAGGCATTTATGGGTGGTTTATCGGGCTATAGTTCTAATAACGCTTCAAAACCTGAGGCAGCTGATCCAAAAAATGAAACAAAAGATGACCTAGCAGCAATTAAAACTCAATTGAGTGAGCTTCAGGAGAAACTAAATAAATTGAGTTAAACTCTAAAATCCTAATCTATCTCGGAGTGAGTACCACGTCATTGCCATAACCAGCAAAGGCGAACGGGCAAAGCGACCACCTGGGAAGGGAAGGGAGGGCACTTTCTCCATGGCATCAAAGCCNCTACTGTCCTGATTTAAAATTGTTTGAGCAATCAGTTTCCCAGCATGGGTTGCGGCACCAACGCCGTGTCCNGAAAAGCCNGAAATATTGAACTCATTTTTACTCAAACGTTTGAAAAATGGCATTCGGCGCATTGTAATTCCTAAAGTACCGCCCCATGCATAATCAATTTTAGCATCTCGTAACTGTGGAAAAATTTTAANCATCGGTTTTCGTACTTTTGACGCTATATCNAGTGGAAATTTATATCTATAACTTTCTGTACCGCCAAATAATAACCGATTATCGTGAGACATGCGAAAATAATTTACGACAAATTTTGAATCTGCAACCGCGATNTCTTGAGTNAGGACNTNGTGTTTTGGATTATTTAATGGTTCCGTNGCCACGATNTAGTTATTAATGGGCATGACNCGAGNAGCCACTTTAGGTTCGAGTGTTCCCAANTAGCCATTGCAAGCATAGATAACATATTTTGCTTTTACGGANGTTTTATTGGTCTTTAAAACAACAGGAGTGCCTTTTGTTATTTTTTGGACTGGNGATCGTTCAAAAATTCTTAAACCATTTTCATTGGCTACTTTTGCAAGCCCGAGAGCGTAGCGAAGTGGATGTAAGTGGGCTGCATTTGAAAATAAAACACCACCTTTGTAGTCATGTGTAAGACATAGTGCCAAACTTTCCTCTTTGCTAATGGTACTTACAGTTCCTGGTTTATAGCGTTTTTCAAGGAATTCGGCGTAAGAGTGTAGATCGGAGGCCTCGGCATTTGAATTACCCAAATTTGCTATTCCTGGACGTAGGAAACAGTCAATTTNATTTCTTTTTATGATTGTCTTGACGGTGTCTAATGCATCATCTGCAAGATACCATAGTTTATCTCCCAAATCGTCTCCCAACAATTTGATCAGGTCGCGCTGATCCATACGTTGACCGGCACCCAACTGTCCACCATTTCTTCCAGATGCACCAAAGCCTACTTTTTGAGCCTCAAGCAAGATGGTATCTACGCCTGCTTTAGATAAGAACAGTCCTGCAGTTAATCCGGCATAGCCGCCGCCAATAATAGCCACGTCAACCGAAGTCTCATTATTCAGTGACTCGAACTCTGGTAGAATTTCTGAAGTTGCCGTGTACCAACTATTCTTAGGATAGTTATTGGTTTCATCATTTACATACAGTAAATTCATACGTTCAACAGAAGATGTTCCCGCTCCCAAGGNCTAATAACTTGAAGAAACTCGTCATGTTCTGCTTTTTTCACTATGGAATAAACGCGACAAAACTCCGGCCCAAGGATATCATGTANTGGGGTCGCTTCCTCAAATAACTCTAAAGCAGATCTTAACCCGCGTGGGATGTCCTCAGNCCCCTCATANGCATCGCCACGGAATTGTTTAGAGGGACGAACTTCATTTTTTATGCCTAAATAACCACAAGCAAGTGAAACAGCGATACCTAAATATGGATTACAATCCATTCCAGCTAAGCGATTTTCTACTCTTCTTGCAGAATTACTCGAAAGTGGTACCCTTATTCCAGTTGTTCTGTTGTCCCGAGCCCATTCAAGGTTTATTGGTGCAGCGTGATCTTTGACATAACGTCTGTATGAATTCACGTAAGGGGCTAATACAGCAATTGCAGCAGGTAAGTATTTCTGCAAGCCTCCAATGAAATGGTAAAACATATCTGTTTCTCCACCTTGAGGCCCAGAAAATAAATTTTCTCCTGTGTTGGAGTCTAAAATTGAATGATGAATATGCATGGCGCTTCCAGGTTCATCTTCAATTGGCTTGGCCATAAATGTAGCGAAGCAATTGTGACGCAGTGCAGCTTCTCTTATTAATCGTTTAAAGTAAAATACTTCATCTGATAATTTGAGCGGATCCCCATGCTGGAGGTTGATCTCTAGCTGTCCTGCTCCTCCTTCTTGAGTAATTCCATCAATTTCGAAACCCTGAAGTTCTGCAAAATCATAGATATCATCAATTACGGGTCCAAACTCATCAACGGCTGTCATTGAATATGCTTGACGGGCAGCAGCAGGCCTCCCCGATCTGCCCATCATCGCTTGAATTGGTGTCCTTGGATCTGAGTTTCGACTAACTAAATAGAATTCCATCTCAGGCGCTACTATGGGAGCCCAATTTTCTTTTTTGTATAAGTCTAAAACTTTCCTTAAAACATTCCGTGGTGCAAAAGGTACAGGTTTGTTCTTTCTATCGTAAGCATCATGAATTACCTGTAGCGTCCAATCTCCTGTCCACGGTGCCGCGGTAGTAGTTGAATAATCAGGGTTTAAAATCATATCCCGTTCTATAAAACCCTCTTTTCCTGCAGCCTCTCCCCAGCCACCTGTAATCGTTTGAAAGAAAATGGAGTCTGGCAAATGAAAGGTTTTTTGTCTAAGAAACTTTTGTGCTGGCACGGCTTTGCCACGGGCAATACCNGGAAGATCAGACACAATGCATTCGACTTCATCTACTTTTTTCCCTTCTACGTATGCCCTAGCTGCATCGGGAGCTTTGCTCAAAATATCGGAGAATGTCTTCATATTTGAACTCACTTTACAAAAAATGACAGAATTTTTGTTGCCAACAGGTCGTTATCATTTGAGCTATGTAATTTTGACTTTGCGGCAACAAGTAGGCTACCTGGAACAATACCTCTTCCCCTATTTTCAATTAGACCATCTACATAGTCGGAATTGAATTCAGGGTGTGGTTGGAAAGTAATAATTTTTTCATCATAATTTAGCCCAGCGAATTTACAGAATTCGTTAGTCATAACGGTTTTAGCGTTTGCCGGTGGCACAATTACTTGATCTTGATGCCAGGCATTTAAGGTTACATCCTTATCCCCAAATTTATATTTGGTAGCGCCAACGCACCAGCCACCTTTAAATTTTTCGACAACACCGCCAAGTGCTTGTGCTATAATTTGGTGGCCGAAGCATATACCCACTAGTGGGGTTTTGTTCTTGTAAATGCGTTTTATAAACTCTCGAAGTGGCGGTAGCCACTCATGATTTTCATATACACCATGGCGTGAGCCAGTTATCAGCCAGCCGTCGCATTCATCCGATGACTTTGGAAATATCATTTCTAATACAGGATACGTTTCAAAAACGAAGTCTTCTGAGTCTAAAAAGGTTTTGAACAAATCGGGATAATCACCAAATTTATCCAAAAGACTTTGATGGCTTTTCCCAGTTTGTAAAATCCCAATTTTCATAAATTCCCCTAATATATGAATTCATATACTGTTAATATAGTATTTCCACTTATCGTCTGAAGCTATCTTATCAAATTGCTGAAGCTCTTGCTTTTTTGTTAAAACTAAGTTTGCCACTAAACTCTTAGGAAATATATTTTTAATACAACTATCATTTTCAAATAACTCAATCGCCGAGCTCCAATTTTTTGCCAACTGAGGTAATTTTAATAAATATGCATCTCCATGTATTGGTTGTGGCGCATTTGTTTTATTCTCAATTCCCATCAGAGCTGCGCCAAATATCGACGTAAATAATAAATATGGGTTTGCGTCACCTCCTGCAACTCTAATTTCAACACGCTTTGAAGCGGGACTACCCATTGGTATCCTGATTGCTGCTGTTCTGTTTTCGTAAGCCCAAGAAATTCCAGTAGGAGCATGAGCTTTTGGCGTTAGGCGTTCGTAACTATTTTCATATGGAGCAAATATTAAGGTTGAGGCTTCCATGGTCGATAAACATCCACCAACGGCGGTTTTTAAAANTTTTGAGCCAGTATCCCNACCGTTGCTAAATATGTTTTCTCCATTTCGATCTAATATGGAAAAGTGTACATGCATTCCATTGCCCGGCTGTTCAAGATATGGTTTCGCCATAAAAGTAGCTGTCATTCCATGTTTAAGAGCCACGCCTTTAGTTATAATCTTAAAGAAAAGTGCGTCATCTGCCGCCAATAATGCATTCCGATGCTTAAGAGTGACTTCAAATTGTCCACAACCCGACTCTGAAGTTATGCTTTCAAAATCAATNCCTGCCTCAATACAAGCTTCCTGTATTTCACCNAAGATTACCTCAAAATCGTTTAAATCTTGAGTAGATAGAACATCAGCACAGACCAGTGGATTTTTTGTTTTGGGATTAATGGGAGGTTCAAGCGAACCGTTTCTTGTGTTAACTAAATAAAACTCCATTTCAGTAGCGGCGATGGCATTCCAACCTTTCTCAGTATACCCTTCCAAAGTTTTAGCTAGTGTATGTCGTGCATCACCAAGAAAGGTTTCACCACTTTCTTTGAACATCCAACATGGATAGAACAAGGGTGCATTCTGAAGCCACTTAAACCTAAAAGGTTCCCTACCTGTCGATGTGATATATCCGTCTTTATCGCCGGACCCAAAGACTAGCGGACTATTCTCAATATCCTCGCCAAATAGATCTACGTTTAAGGTGGATAAGGGTAGTCGGACTGACCTGTTCTCTAATTTTTTGAGACTTTTAATTGGAAGTATTTTGCCTCGAAGAATGCCATTTAAGTCTCCAACTGCCACTTGGATTGTTTTCGTCGATACCCTCGACATAGTCTCACCATCAATATTTGCTTCGACAATTTCATTCAATTTGTGATTTGTCTACATAACTTTTTAGCTAGTGTTAAATAACCTTAAAAGTTTGCTAGGCTGTTCTAAATCTCTTAATTATCTCACTGCTATTATTTTTAAATATCTTCGAAATATAATCTAGACTGGATCATAAATCACTCAGTTTTTGGACTGGCCTGGGCAGATTTACGTGCTANGGCGCTTTCCACATCTGTTACGCCCAATAATTGAGCNGCCAGGCGAATTATTGCATCTTCTTCACTATCACGAGCACCATCAGCCAATGCTACTTGCCACAAACCTTCGATAATTTGTTTGCGGTTCTCATAGGGTATGGTATTTTTGAGAGCTCGCGTAAAACGAACCGTGTCTGGCGCCTCTGCTTCAAGCTCTTCTGCATTTTCAATTGTAGAAATGGCCTTGTCTTCAGACATTTCATATTGCTGAATTAGTACATGCTTTATTGTTTCTATCTCACTTTTTTCATATTTTGAGTCAGATCTGGCAATCCTCACTAATAGTGCCGCCAAGGCAACATGTGACTCTTCNGTCGAGATGGGGTCTGGCTTCTCAGATAAAATTGATCGCAGGAAATTTGAAATCATATAAAACTCTTTTTTTATAGGTTTGTTTGAAATACTGGTATAATTTATACAAGTCGCGAAATATCTTTTGCTGCTTTAACAAAGTCTCGAAATAAGGGATGAGGGTCAAAAGGTTTTGACTTTAATTCTGGGTGAAATTGCACTCCAATGAACCATGGATGATCGCTCAGTTCTACAATTTCAGGCAGTCTCCCGTCTGGAGACATGCCAGAGAAGATTAATCCATTGGTTTCCAATTCTTTGCGGTAATTGACATCAACTTCATAACGGTGCCTNTGGCGTTCTTCTATAGCAGTAGAATTGTAGGCTCTTGCTACAGCTGAGCCTTCGGCCAACACTGCGGAATATGCTCCAAGACGCATAGTACCTCCTTTGTCATCTTCCACTTTTCGTGAAACGGTATGATTTCCTTGAACCCACTCTTTAAGGTGATAAATTATTGGTTCGAAACGACGCTTTCCGGCTTCATGGTCGAATTCTTCTGATCCAGCATTTTGTATTCCAGCAATATTCCGAGCAGCTTCAATTACAGCTGTTTGCATACCTAAGCAAATACCTAGATACGGAATTTTATGCTCTCGAGCAAATTTAGCAGCCATGATTTTTCCTTCGGTCCCGCGTTCACCAAAACCACCAGGTACTAAAATGGCGTGAAAGCCGGATAAATGGATTTCAGGATCTTCTTTTTCAAAAATTTCAGCATCTACCCATTTAATTTTAACTTCAAGTCTATTAGCCATGCCCCCGTGTGTAAGAGCTTCAGCGATAGATTTGTATGCATCTTCTAGTTGAGTGTATTTNCCAACTATAGCGACGTTTACATGTCCNTCTGTNTTATTTAATCGGTCTTTAACGTCTTNCCACTTGGANAANTCAGGNTTGGGAGCTGGTGTAATACTAAAAGCATCAAGAACTGCTTGGTCTAAACCTTCGTTATGATAAGATATCGGTGCCTCGTAAATAGAATTTAAATCTTCAGCTGAGATAACACTTTCGGGACGCACGTTACAAAATAGAGCGAGCTTTGCACGCTCTTTTTGCGGGATTGATCCTTCCGAACGGCACACTAAAATATCTGGTGATATACCAATTGATCGCAACTCTTTGACGCTATGCTGTGTAGGTTTAGTTTTTAATTCGCCGCTTGCCTTTACAAATGGTAGCAAAGTTAAATGCATGAAAATGCATTCCCCTCTCTGCTTATCTTGTGAAAATTGCCTGATGGCTTCAAAGAATGGTAAGCCTTCAATGTCACCGACAGTGCCACCTATTTCGCAGAGCATAAAATCAACTTCATTTTCTCCAATTTTTATGAATTCTTTAATTTCATCGGTAACATGGGGAATAACCTGAATTGTCTTCCCTAGGTAATTACCTCTGCGCTCTTTCTCTAAGACAGTAGAGTAAATTCGTCCTGAAGATACTGAGTCTGTCATCCTTGCAGAAACTCCAGTAAANCTTTCATAATGACCAAGGTCTAGATCTGTCTCGGCACCATCATCTGTAACGAAAACTTCCCCATGCTCGAATGGGCTCATTGTGCCAGGGTCGACATTTAAGTACGGATCTAATTTCCTAAGCCTCACGCTGTAGCCTCTTGCTTGCAAGAGCGCACCCAGTGCAGCCGAAGCTAGCCCTTTACCAAGAGAAGAAACGACTCCGCCTGTGACGAATATAAATCTAGCCATAATCGAAGTGCTCCCATGTTCTTTGGTTTAACAATCTGACGCATTTAGTGCTGCAAAAGTCAGCAAAACCACAACTATCACGGGAGTTAAGTATAACAGGATTCGGTGACTTCTTGCAAGACGCGCCTGCCAATATGTTGATACAACTTAGAAATAGCTAATAAATAAATTACTAATCAGAACTGGGTACTAGGCTTTCGGATTGGCTTTTTGTAGGCGGTAATAATGAGTCGACATCCTCCATAGAGGGTTCAGACGTTTTGTCATTGCTCGACTGTACACCCAACCTGTCCATCACTGACGTTTCCGAGGATTTGTTTGCAGCTATGACAGTCAAAGTGATTGATGTAATTATAAACGATACAGCAAATATCCAAGTCAATTTGGTTAGTGCACTTGCTGCGGCTCTACCACTCATGACACCATCGCCACCGCCAGATCCCATGCCTAATCCACCGCCTTCGGACCTTTGGATAAGTACGACGCCAACCAAAGCCAAAGCCAACAGAAGGTGGACTGTTAAAACAATATTTTCCATAAATCCTAAACCTAATCGTATTTCGGAGCTAAATAGGTAAATTTACAGCATACCGCAAGAGCCAATTATAATAGTTTTACGATTATGTTCCGCACACGTAATAATGTTTTATCAAAATTAAAAAAATACTCCGTTTGTTTATAATACCGCTTTACAGCTTGTACCGAGGCGTTATACCGATGCGGTCGATTTTTTACTTGAAAGGTTATCCGATGGCAAATGTTGTTGTAGTAGGCGCACAATGGGGTGACGAGGGGAAAGGTAAGATTGTCGACTGGTTGAGTGAGAGGGCGGATGTGGTTGTGAGATTTCAAGGTGGACACAATGCAGGTCATACGCTGGTGGTTGAGGAAAAAATATATAAATTGCACGCGCTCCCATCTGGTGTTGTTCGAGAGGGAAAATTATCAATCATCGGTAACGGTGTAGTACTAGATCCATGGCACCTGTTAAGCGAGATAGAAATAATTAGAGCGCAAGGTGTTACGGTAAATTCTGATACTTTGAAAATTGCAGAAAATACTCCTTTGATTTTACCGGTGCATGGTGAATTAGACCGGGCAAGAGAGGCACAAACTGGAATTGCTAAAATCGGTACCACTGGTCGAGGTATTGGACCAGCTTATGAAGATAAAGTAGGAAGAAGAGCAGTGAGGGTCTCCGACCTCGCAGACGAAGCCACGTTGTCTAATCGAATTGACAGGCTTCTCCAGCATCATAACACTTTGCGAAAAGGAATGGAATTAGAACCAGTTGATAAAAACAGCCTTTTAGAAAAACTTCTCGATGTGGCCCCTATTATTTTAGAATACGCTGCCCCGGTATGGAAAATTTTGAACGATAAGCGAAAGTCGGGCCAACGCATTCTTTTTGAGGGTGCGCAAGGCGCTTTACTTGATATAGACTTTGGAACCTATCCATTTGTAACATCTTCCAATGTTATTGCTGGACAGGCCGCGACTGGTTCCGGTCTCGGGCCGGGCGGGATCGATTATGTTTTGGGAATAGTTAAGGCGTACACCACAAGAGTTGGGGAAGGGCCTTTTCCTACAGAATTAAATGATGAGCATGGTAACTTGCTTGGCGAACGCGGACATGAATTTGGCACTACTACTGGACGTAGGAGACGCTGTGGTTGGTTTGATGCTGCTCTTGTCCGCCAAACTTGCGCTACTTCAGGAGTAAATGGAATATCTTTAACTAAATTAGATGTATTAGATGGGTTTAAACGCATTAAAATCTGCGTAGGTTACAAGTTAGATAGCGAATTTCTAGATTATTTACCAATGGCAGCTGATCAACAGGCNCGGTGTGAGCCAGTTTATGAAGAAATGGATGGTTGGAGTGAAACTACTGAGGGAGCAAGGAGTTGGGCACAATTGCCAGCGGGAGCAATTAAATATGTTAGAAGAATTGAAGAGTTGATTGGGTGCCCTGTAGCGCTATTATCTACCTCACCGGAGCGTGAAGATACAATTCTAGTCAGGGACCCTTTTGAGGATTAATGAATATTAACTATAAAAATAGACGGCGCATATCGCTTTTTTTATTGCTAGTTGGATTGCCAGTGTATGTTATTGTAGCGATTAACATTTTAGCATTTTTTGAACGACCTTCGATTTTGCTCGAGGTTATTATTTATCTAAGCCTCGGAATTATTTGGGCTTTACCTTTTAAGTTTATATTTAAGGGTATAGGGCAAGCAGATCCTGAACAAACTGAATAAAACCAAATTCATATTTAATTATTGTATGTTTAAATTAGTGGGTTGCGAATAAGCCTGATCAAGGTTTAACTTATTTTATGTACAATCCAGCTTTGTTATTCGATGCCCCAATAACTCTTGTAGGTGGTGCAGAAGTTTCAGCTAAAAATTTTAGAGAAAGTATGCAATTTGCATCCACTGCTATTGCCGCGGATGGTGGCGCAAATACCTGTCTGCGATATGGAATAAACCCTGTAGCAGTAATTGGTGATCTTGACAGTATTGATGAATATTCGAAAACTCAAATTAAGCAGGATCTAATCCATTTTATAAGTGATCAAGACGACACTGATTTTGAAAAAGCACTAAAAAGAATACATGCTCCATTAATTCTTGGAGTTGGTTTTCTCGGAGATAGAGTGGATCATCAAATGGCGGCTCAAACTGCATTGGTAAAAAACTTTGATAAGAAGGTCGTTCTAATTGGAAGCCATGATTTAATTTTTTTAACTCCTCCAGACTTTTCATTAACTCTAGGAAATATGTGTCGGGTTTCACTTTACCCTATGGGGGAATGTTCTATCGGTTCTGTTGGTTTAAAATGGAACACTGAAGGCATAGAATTCTCGCCCTCAAGTACAATCGGAACATCAAATCACACCACAAGAGACAAAATTGAACTTTACCCAAGCAAACCACTTGTCCTTACGATTGTTCCAAGAGAATTTTTGGCTGCAACTTGTGTAGCTTTAACATCTTCAAAGAATTGGCCTATTTGATACAGACGTAGGGCTCTCCTAAGACCAAAATTAGATGTCATGATCATGTCTTAGCAATTGGGCACATTAACTGCTAAACCACCCATTGACGTTTCTTTGTACCTTTCGCTCATATCTTCACCAGTCTGTCGCATCGTTTCTATACACGCATCAAGTGGAATAATATGAGTTCCATCACCCCTNAAAGCTAGGCTGGCGGCAGAAATNGCTTTTATCGCACCCAGCCCATTTCGCTCAATGCATGGAACTTGTACAAGTCCTTTTACAGGATCACACGTCATCCCCAAATGATGTTCCAATGCTATTTCGGCTGCATTTTCAATTTGTTCTGGAGTGCCTCCATTGACTGCACAAAATCCAGCGGCAGCCATAGCACTCGCTGAACCGACTTCAGCCTGACAACCTGCTTCTGCTCCACTGATGGATGCNTTGAATTTAACCAACCCACCAATAGCAGCAGCTGTTAAAAGAAAATCCTCAATCTTTTTTGGTGAACTGGTGGGAACGTGGTCTAGGTAATACCTAAGTACTGAAGGCACTACCCCTGCTGCGCCGTTTGTTGGGGCAGTTACGACTTGCCCTCCTGCCGCATTTTCTTCGTTGACGGCCATTGCATAGACACTCATCCAATCGTTAGTGGTGTGTGGAGGTGTTAGATTTTTACCTCTTTCAGAGATTAAAGCATCATAAATCCCCTTTGCTCTTCTTTTTACATTTAGGCCGCCTGGAAGCTGCCCAGTATTTTTTAGGCCACGCTCTATGCACATATTCATAGAGCTCCAAATTCTTGAAAGCTGGTTTGTTATTTGATTGTCGCTGTGGAAGGCTTTTTCATTTCCTCTTTTCATTTCTGCTATAGATTTCCCAGAATTTTGCGCCATTTCAAGCATTTCTGCTGCAGATTTAAACGGATAGGGCACAGGTGTCTCGGCCTCACTTTGCACTTGTGTAGAGACTTCTGATTTTGTGAGCACAAAACCTCCACCGATAGAAAAATATGTTTCCTCAAGTATTATGTCGTCCTGGGAGTCCGTACCATATAAAATCATTCCGTTTGGATGTTCATCTAGTCGGGGTCCGTAATCAAAAATTAGGTCTTCTGAAATGTTGAATTTCAATTTTCCAAGTCCATCTGGCGCTAAAAAATGTGTTGAATGAATTTGGCTTAGTGCGTCGCTGGCTTTTACTTCATCATAATTTTCTGGTGTGAAGCCTGCGAGGCCAAGTGTAATAGCTCTGTCTGTAGCATGGCCGATACCGGTAAATGCCAATGAGCCATGTAAACGACATCCCACGCCAACAAAATTGAATGGTGAGGCACGCATTAAATCCAGAAAATTATTTGCCGCTACCATTGGACCCATAGTATGTGAAGACGATGGTCCGATCCCAATTTTAAACATGTCAAATACTGAAACAAACATTAAAGAGTTCCTATACTTTTAAAAAATACAAAACATATTTCTTGATTTTTCTTCATAAAATTAATCTATCTTAGTTTTTATTACAGATTTGTGTTAAATATTACTTTTCTTTAATGCTAATGTATAAAACTTTTTAGCTTTATTATAGAAACGACTATTACTAGTGATGAATTGTCAATATAGAGTAAAGTCAGTCTAACACTCTTACTAACAATTTAACAAAACTAACAAAAAGGAATATAATGCTTACGGAGTTATCGCCTACCGAGCGGGCAAAATACCTTTGCGCAGAGAAAGCAGCAGAACTAGTCGAATCTGGTATGAAAGTTGGCCTTGGTACGGGTAGTACAGCATATTGGCTGGTAAAGCATTTAGGACGTAAAGTTCGGGATGAAGGCTTAGATATTGAGGGGGTGCCGACCTCTAGAAAAACAAGTGAATTAGCTAAATTAGAGGGTATCCCGCTTGTCACATTGGATCAAGCTGGTTGGCTGGACGTTACCATAGATGGAGCAGATGAGATAAATCCAAGTTTTAATTTAATTAAGGGCGGGGGGGGAGCCCACCTGCGTGAAAAAATAGTTGCGACTGCGTCTGACCAAATGATTGTAATCGCCGATTCATTGAAAAAAGTTTTTAAATTAGGTTCATTCCCCCTGCCTTTAGAGGTGGTGCAATATGGCTGTGAGTCTACAAAAACGCAGGTTATGCAATATCTAGTTAGAAATGGATATAAGTCCCCAAAGGTAATGTTTCGTGGCTCAAATGAGAAAANATTTATTACAGATGAAGGAAATTTTATTTTAGATCTTCACTTAAATTCTATTTCTAACGAAGAAACTCTCGCAAATGATTTGAATCTAATNCCTGGTGTATTGGAAAACGGTTTATTTATTAACATTTGTGACTGTGTGGTTTTCGCTGATGCAAACGAACTGGTCACTGTGAATTGGAAGGACGGTGATGATCGAAACTCTGGAAATGCATTTAATAACAACCCAATCGAGTGAATTTAATGAGTTTTGATTACGACTTATTTGTTATTGGCGGCGGCTCTGGAGGGGTTAGAGCTGCTCGGGTGTCTGCAGCTTTGGAAGGCAAAAGAGTAGCTTTAGCTGAGATGGATCGCTATGGTGGTACCTGCGTTATTCGAGGATGTGTACCTAAAAAACTCATGGTATTTGCCTCTGAGTTTTCCTCAATTTTTNCTGAGTCGCGAGAATACGGATGGGATCTGCCAAAAGATAATGGGCTNAATTGGACACAATTTTCAGGAAAACTATCCAGCGAAGTATCTAGGCTGGAACACGTATATCGTAATTTATTAAAAAACTCAGGCGTTAAAACCTTCGATCAACATGCAAAAGTCGTGGATGAACATACTGTTGAGTTNGAAAATGGCGAATGTCTCACGTCAAGGTATATTCTGCTCGCAACCGGCGGAAAGCCTGATCTTCCTAATATACCCGGTATTGAAAATGTATTGACGTCAGACCAGATTTTTTCCTTAACCGATCTACCAAAAACAATGTTAATTGTTGGCGGTGGCTACATTGCATGCGAATTTGCTTCGATCTTCAACGGTTTTGGCTGCAAAATAACTCAATTTTGTAGAAGTGAGACCATTTTACGAGGNTTTGATAGCGAAACGACCGCTGTTGTCGCTGATCAAATGAAATCAAATGACATAGACTTACGATTTAGTATAAATGTGAGTAGTGTTGAGAAACATAAAAATGGTTTCCAGATTACAGATACTAATGGGCGGCATCAATTTTTTGAGCAGATATTGTTTGCCACGGGTAGAGTGCCAAATTCGCAAGGTTTGCACAATAAATCTACTGGATTAATCCTTGGTAGTAGAGGTGAGGTAGTAGTTGACGATTATTCCCAATCATCAATTAAATCAATTTATGCAATTGGCGATCTTACAGATCGAGCACCACTCACGCCAATTGCAATAAAAGAAGCGATGGCATTTGTCGAAACAATCTTTCACAATAATCCGACAAATTTAGACTATTCTAGCGTTCCAACTGCGGTCTTCACTAAACCCGAAATGGGTACAGTTGGTTTGAGTGAGGAAGTGGCAGATAAACGTGGGCCAATTGATATTTTTACAACATATTTTAGGCCAATGAAGACTAGTTTTGCTGATAATGATGATAAATCTTTTATAAAGTTGATAGTTTGCAAAAAAACAGACAAAGTCTTAGGTGTGCATATCGTCGCACCTGGAGCGGGAGAGATGGTGCAGATGGTGGCAATTGCGATAAAAATGGGGGCTACAAAAAAGGACTTTGATAGCACTTTAGCTGTCCATCCTACTATTTCGGAAGAAATAGTAACTATGCAAAAACCGACGCGGAGTAGTTGAAATTTACTTTTTACTACCCAGTTATAAATAATCGTTCGCGAATAAAAAAGGAAAAGATAATGGCGGGTAATTCTGGCGGCCCTTGGGGCGGTGGATCTGACGGACCAAAGCGTCCGAGCAATGGAAGTGATGGTGGCAGGCCCCCAAAAAATAATAATCAGGGACAAATGCCTCCGGAAATTGACGATATGCTTAAGAAGGGCCAAGAACAACTTAGGGTTCTGATGGGCGGCGGCGGCAAAAAAGGTGGCCGTGGTTCAGGTGCTTCCGGTGACGGTGGCATGGGACGAAACGGTTTTGCACTAATTTTCTTGTTTCTTGCTGGGTTGTGGGCTTTTGCAAGTTTTTACACGGTTAAACCGGAAGAAAAATCGGTTGAGTTATTTTTAGGTAAATTCTCTTCCATCGGCAATCCCGGTCTTAACTTCGCCCCTTGGCCATTAGTTACCAAAGAGGTCTTGCCAGTCACTCGCGAGCAAAACGAGCAAATTGGTGTGGGTGGTCGTGGATCAGATGCGGGATTGATGCTCACGGGCGATGAAAACATCGTTGACATTGATTTTGAAGTAGTCTGGAATATCAAAGATCCGGCACAGTATTTGTTTAATTTACGTGACCCCCAAATAACAATAAGGGCCGTCGCTGAGTCCGCGATGCGTGAAATCATAGCACAATCAGAGTTGGCCCCGATATTGAACCGAGACCGGGGATCTATTGCTTCTAGATTACAAGAGTTAATACAACTGACTTTAGATAATTATGTTAGTGGAGTAAATGTTGTACGTGTTAACTTCGACAAAGCTGACCCGCCGGAACAGGTCATAGATGCTTTTAGGGAAGTTCAAGCAGCTGAACAAGAGCGTGACCGCCTAGAAAAACAGGCTGATGCTTATGCCAATAGAGTGTTGGCTCAGGCGAGGGGCGAAGCTGCTCAAACACTAGAGCAGGCTGAGGGTTATCGTGCACAGGTCGTTAATGGCGCGACTGGTGAAGCAAGTCGATTTACTGCGGTACTTCGTGAATACGAAAAAGCTCCTGAAGTCACAAGAAAACGTTTATATATTGAGACAATGGAAGAAATTTTTTCTGATGTGGAGAAAGTTATAATTGATGAAAAGAATGGTGGGCAAGGTGTGGTTCCGTATTTGCCGCTCAATGATTTGCGGCGGGAGAACAAGTAATGCGTAGAATTTCTTATATAATACCAGGCGTAGTTTTAGTTTTAGTTCTGGCACTGTCATCAATATTTATTGTTGATGAAAGGAATAAGGCTTTAGTTTTACAGTTCGGCAGAGTGGTGGCAATCAAGGAAGATCCTGGCCTATCATTTAAATTACCGTTCATTCAAAATGTTGTATATTATGAAGACCGGATTCTGAGCAGTGTTATTGATCCGTTAGAAGTTACTCCTTTGGACGACAGACGCTTAGTAGTGGATGCGTTTACTCGGTATCGTATCTCGGATGTTAATCAATTTCGGGAAGCTGTCGGTACTGGTGGCGAACTTGCTGCAGAAGGTCGATTGGACGGTATTTTCCGAAACGAATTGCGAGAGGTATTAGGTTCAGTTTCTTCAAATGACATTTTAAGTTCTGATCGTGCGCTTTTGATGGACCGGATATTGAGCGGAGCAAAGGTTAAAGGACGAGCAATAGGTATTGAAGTGATTGATGTCAGACTAAAGAGAACTGATCTACCTAGGCAAAATCTCGACGCAACTTTTGCAAGAATGCGTGCGGAACGAGAACGAGAAGCAGCTGATGAGATCGCCAGAGGAAACGAGGCGGCTCAGAGGGTAAGAGCTTTAGCCGATAGAACAGAGGTCGAAATCGTTTCCGATGCCCGCCGTGATGGCGAAATTATTCGCGGTGAAGCAGATGCGGAGCGAAATTCTATCTTTGCAGATGCATTCGGTGAAGACCCAGAGTTTTTTGAATTCTATCGATCTTTAACTGCATATAAAAATGCTCTTCAGGGAAAGAACTCTACCATGGTAATATCGCCCGACTCTGAGTTTTTTGATTATTTGAAGTCAGATATTGGCCTCAAATGATAATAACCCTTCTTTGGGGNATTGGTGTAATACTNTTAGTAGAGGGTGCAGCTTATATCGTTGCACCTTCGCTGATAGAGANGGTTTTGAAAATTNTAGCAGGTACCTCAATTCAACAAAGACGAATGATNGGNGCATTAATGGCTTTAGTGGGATCTTCGTTATTATACCTCATTAGATTTTTNTAGATTGATTAGTTACGNACTAACTCAATTTTTTTGTTACTATTGCCGGAACCNGTTTGGCACCCTATNTCTCACCAGAGGAACTAGNTTCCTNAAGTAAACATTATTATTTCGGATCAATTGAATGCATAGTATGTCCCTACCTACCTTGTTGAAACAGACGTCATTTATTAGAAGCCAAGTGTACCTAATAGGATTAGCCACTTGTTTTCTAATCTTTCAATTTGCGGCAAATTTAGCAAAGGCTGCACCAGAAAGCTTTGCGCCTTTAGTTGAGATTGTCAGTCCTGCTGTGGTGAATATAACGACATCCACTACAGTCTCTGCTCCTGTTGGACCACAAGGAATCGTACCCGAGGGAAGTCCATTTGAAGATCTGTTCCGTGATTTTCAAGATCGTAATGGGGGTAAGGGTGCACCACGGAACTCATCCGCATTGGGATCAGGTTTTGTAATTTCTAGTGATGGCTACGTTATAACCAACAATCATGTCATAGAAGATGCAGATGAAATTCGCATAGAGTTTAGGGATGGTATGGAATTGGAGGCAGAGGTAATTGGTGTCGATAAAAATGTCGATATTGCNCTCCTAAAAGTTGAGCACGATAAAAGTCTTCCCTTCGTACAATTTGGTGACAGCGACATTTCCAAAGTGGGAGATTGGGTAATGGCTGTTGGAAACCCACTGGGCCAGGGTTTCTCTGTATCTGTTGGAATAATCTCGGCCAGGAATAGAGAACTTTCTGGTGCTTATGACGACTATATCCAAACNGATGCCGCAATAAACCGGGGTAATTCTGGTGGGCCTCTTTTCAACATGGGTGGAGAAGTTATTGGTGTTAATACTGCTATATTATCTCCTAATGGAGGTTCTATCGGCATAGGTTTTTCAATGTCATCCAATGTGGTGGCCCCAGTAGTTGAGCAGTTACAGGAATTTGGAGAAGTTCGGCGTGGTTGGTTGGGCGTTAACATCGGCAACGTTACGGATGACATGGCAGAAGCTCTAGGTTTGTCAGACACCCTCGGGGCAATTGTGCTCGATGTTTTCGATGGTCCTGCTTTAGATGCTGGCTTACAAAGTATGGATATTATAATATCTTTTGATGGTCAGGATGTTAAAAGTTCTGGTGAGCTTGTGAGACTGGTGGGAAAAACTGCCGTTGGTAAAATGGTCGACGCTGTAATTATAAGAGAAGGTGCTGAGAAGACGTTGTCGATAACCCTTGGCCAAAGACCTGATCCAGATGCATTAGCCCAAAGACAAGAAAATGTGCCTAAGCAAGAGGAAAAGCCTGAGACAGTTTTGGGAATGTTATTGTTGGAAATAACTGATGCTCAAAGACAAGAAATGGAACTCCCATCTAACAGCGCGGGTCTAATAGTTATGGAGATAGAGGAAGAAAGTATTGCCTTTGAAAAGGGAATTAGGCCTGGTGATGTAATAAGCGATGTTGGGCAAAAAGCAGTAACCACGTTAGAGGATTTGCTTAGCCGAGTTGGTGATGCTAAGAAAGCTGGTCGAGAATCTGTTTTATTATTAGTTCGGCGAGATGGTCAGCCTAGGTTTGTAGTGTTACCGATAGAGGACTAATTTAATTATTGAGTTTTCTATTGGCTTTCCCTAGAAATTAATTGTTCTAAAAGGTCTGAAATATCTTCAATTTCCTTAGCTATTACATGGGTGGAGTCTCCTTCGTGTTGAAGCTTACCAGTAACCCGTAATAATCTTCCAGATATTATTGCACGTCTATATTTTTCATATATTTTACGCCAAATTATTATATTTGCGTAACCTGTTTCATCCTCTAAAGTGAGAAAGATAACCCCTTTAGCAGTCCCTGGTCTTTGCCGTAAAATTACTAAACCCGCAACACAAATTGGAGCCAAATGCTTCGCCTTTTTAAGCATGCTTGCGGGACAAGCGCTAGGTGGCTTTGGCCAGTTAGATCTTTCTTGATAGTGCATAGAACAAATATAGAACATTGTTATTTTGTCGCAATACATAAAATGAGGGCTCGCAAATTTTCTTTTTGAAGGTTAAATAAGCATTTACAAAGTTTAACTAAAAAAATGAGAGAGTAATAAATGCCTAAGATCAAATATGTTGAGCACAGTGGCTTTGAACATGTTGTGGAAGTCTCTAATGGCCTAACAGTCATGGAGGGGGCAAGAGATAATAATATACCTGGCATAGACGCTGACTGTGGTGGAGCATGCGCATGTTCAACCTGCCATGTTTATATCCATCCTGACTGGGTAGCAAAAGTACCGGCGCGTGAACCTATGGAAGAAGATATGCTTGATTTTGCTTATGAACCGGATCCGGAAAGATCTAGACTTACTTGCCAGTTGAAAGTCACAGATGCCTTAGACGGATTAATCGTTCAAATGCCGGAAAAGCAAATATAGTTGCAAATATGTTTACAAGCAGAACCTAAGTTACCGTTGTAGTACTTCTGTTACAGCGCCCTCCAGCCAATATCACTTCGACAAAAACCATCTTGCCAATCGATATTTTTAACCATTTCGTAAGCAAGTGTGTGTGCTTCTGCTAAAGTTTCACATCTTGTGGTTAAACTCAGAACTCTCCCGCTGTTTGCAACTATGTTTTCACCTTCTTTTTTTGTTCCTGCGTGAAAACACATTTGTGACGACGAGCTAGTTAAACTTTGCAAGCCTGTAATAATCGAACCTTTTTCAATTTTTCCTGGATATCCGTTGGAAGCCATCACTACGCATAGGGCGTGATCATTAGCCCAATTAATCTGAGCATTTTCAAGGTCACCACTGCTTGTGGCAATTAATAAATCTAAGACTTGTGCACCTAGTCTCATCATCAAAGCTTGACACTCTGGGTCTCCAAACCTCACGTTGTACTCAACTAAGCGGGCTTGTCCGTTATTAATCATTAAACCAGCGTAAAGTACGCCTTGATATGGTTGACCTCGTCTTTCCATTTCAATCAAAGTCGGTTTAACAATTTCTTCAATTACGGTTTCTTGAATTTGTTTTGTCAAGACAGGTGCTGGGGAGTATGCACCCATTCCACCAGTGTTCGGTCCTGTATCACCATCACCAACGCGTTTGTGGTCTTGAGCCGTTCCCATTGGCAATAGTTTTTGCCCGTCGCAAAGTATGAAAAACGAGGCCTCCTCACCCTCCATAAATTCTTCAATTACTACTTTTTCATCTACATTTTTATTACTAGTAGAGAATATATCATCTAAAGCTTGATAAGCAGTTGCTAGATCCATTGCGACAGTCACTCCTTTTCCAGCTGCGAGACCGTCAGCTTTTACTACTATCGGAGTGCCTTGCTCTGAAACATACTTTTTTGCCAAAGCATGATTATCAAATGTTGAATGTTTTGCAGTGGGTATACCGGCGGCTCTGCATATATCTTTCATGAAACTCTTCGAAATTTCCAATTGAGCGGCAGATTTTGTTGGGCCAAAGACTAGAAAACCTTTATTTTTTAGTTCATCAGATACGCCAGCAGCCAAGGGTGCTTCAGGGCCGATTATAATAAAATCTATTTCCTCTTGAGTGGCTAATTTTACCACTTCGTGGTAATTTTCAATGTTGATATTTGAAATATCAGCAATATCTGCTATCCCAGCATTTCCAGGAGCTACAAGTAGCCTGCTACATTTCGGATTTTGTTTGACGGCCCACGCTATAGAGTGTTCGCGGGCACCACTGCCAAGTATAAGGATATTCATGTTGCAAGACCCTTTGGACTCAATATCCCNGCGTTCTATGCTTGCTATAAATAGAAAGCAAGGACGGTGAATGTCAGAAATAATTGANAATGATCTAGTGGGCGANAACCGACCTGAGTATAGCGTAAGTGAAATTTCTGGCATCGTGAGAGGACTAATTGAAAGTGAGTTTGAATATGTTCGAATTCGCGGTGAAATTGGTCGAGTATCAAATCCTAGATCTGGGCATATCTACTTGGATCTTAAGGATGAAAGNTCAGTTTTAGCTGCAGTTATTTGGAAAGGAAATGTCCNAAAACTTCCTACCATGCCCGAAGAGGGTTTAGAGGTTATTGCTTCTGGAAAGTTAACAACTTTTGGNGCTCAATCTAAGTATCAGCTTATTGTAGAGCATATNACACCGGCGGGTGAAGGGGCTTTGATGGCTTTACTCGCAAAGCGTAAAGAGAAACTAAGGCAAGAAGGNTTGTTCGACGCATCAAGGAAGAAGGCCTTACCTTATCTTCCAGATGTTATTGGCGTTATAACGTCATCATCAGGTGCAGTTATACGTGATATTCTACACCGGCTTAGGGATAGATTCCCGAGAGAGGTTATAATTTGGCCTGTTGCAGTTCAGGGCGATAGCTGTTCGGNGGAAGTAGCTAGAGCTATTGATGGTTTCAATAGCTTCACACGTTCGGATCAAATTAAAAGACCGGATTTACTGATTGTTGCCCGTGGCGGTGGGTCACTTGAAGATCTTTGGGGCTTTAATGAAGAAAATGTATTGAGAGCGGTTGCAGCGTCTGAAATACCCCTGATTTCTGCAATAGGGCATGAAACTGATACAACTTTAATTGACTTAGTTTCAGATGTAAGGGCTCCAACACCTACCGCTGCTGCAGAGATTGCTGTGCCTGTACTTAGTGAGATATTACATAATCTAAATAAAATAGAGCATAGAAAGTGGAGACAACTTAAGCAAAAACTCTCACACTCAAAGCAAAGGTTAGTAGATGTTTCAAGATCGATGCCCAGAGGTGCGGAAATTTGTGCGTTACCAAGTCAGAGATTAGATGTCACTTCGGAACGACTGCCAAGGGGACTGCTGAATTTAATTCAGAGAAATAAATTACAAAGCGNTAANATTCTTNCAGGCTTTCACCCTCGCTTTCTCAAACAAATGTTGGACGCACAGCANGAGAGAATGGCGGNTCATTCTGAGTCCCTNTTTGTCAGTTTCCAACGAAATTCAGAAAAAAAACATNTCCACCTTAAAATNCTATCCAATAACATAAGATCCAATGATTTCAATCAAGCTATTAAAGGAATAAAAGTAAATTTTAGNCAAATGGTCTATCGCCTATTAAGTGCAAAATCAAATTTGTTAACTGCAAGATTGACTAAGTTAGAGAGCTTAGATCGTTTAAGAGAAACGCTTGGTTATAAAGAAACCTTAAATAGAGGGTACTCAGTAGTGAGAGCAGAGGGTTCAGTTATGACCTCGGTTTCAGCGGTTGTTAACAAAGCTCAGATCGAAGTCGAATTTAGAGATGGGCGAATTGGAGTCTGTATTACTGGAAAGGCTACTAATGAAAAAAAACAAGCCACCAAGGCAAAGGATAACACCAAAATTCAGGGTAAAATCCCGACACAGGGAAGTCTATTTTAGTGATATCGGGAAATTTAGTTAATGAATTTAACAATAATACAAATTACTCAAAAAATTATCAGCTTTTAAATTCTTTAGGCCTTAAGGTATATTTTACATGAACAAATTCAGCAAAAGTTGCCTCAGGAGGCTTAATGTCTTTTTTTAAAAAACTGAAAGATAGGCTATTCAAGTCATCTT
>PAHS01000029.1 GCA_002711145.1 Marinovum sp.
ATAAGGTTACTTGTGCCGCTTACAGACTCCAAAGAAGTGGTTACTGAAGGTTTGAATATACTAGAAGCATCATTAGAGGAAGCTTGCAGATAAATTGGAGGCGCATCAAAAATGAAAATGAGAGCCGCCGTTCTAAGAGAATCCGGTCTGCCGCGACCTTATTCGTCTTCAAGGCCGCTCAGTATAGAAGAAGTAGATCTTGAGGCACCACGAGAGGGTGAAGTTCTAATTCAAATAAAAGCNGTTGGNCTNTGTCACTCTGATCTCGTTGCGATNAGNGGNGANCGTGGAAAACCTATGCCNATAGTNATTGGCCANGAGGCAGCTGGTATAATTNTAGANATAGGTAAAAACGTTAATGACTTTGAGGTTGGTAANCACGTNGTNCCGTCTTACGTAGCAAGCTGCGGCAAATGCGACATGTGTAAAAACGGGCGGCCCGCGCTTTGTGAACCAGCNACGATATCAAACGCGAAGGCCGTCCTTCTGGATGGCACAACAAGATTAAAAAAAGATGGTGAAATAATTCATCACCACTCTGGCGTAGCAGGCTTTGCNGAATATGCTGTTTTGCCCAGAGAGGCGCTTGTAAAAATAGACAATGATATTCCATTTGAGCATGCAGCTCTTTTCGGTTGTGGAGTAGTTACCGGAGTGGGAGCAGTTATAAATACGGCAAACGCAAGAGAAGAAGATAGCGTAGCTATTGTTGGGCTTGGCGGTGTAGGCCTAAGCGCCCTGCTTGCTTCANTGGCCGTAGGATCAAAAAAAACAATCGCAATTGATCTAAGCGACGAAAAGTTGACTTTAGCACGCGAATTAGGNGCTGATCATACTTTAAATCCAAAAGATGAAAACTTTCTTGAAGAAATGCGAGACCTNACATTTGGAGGAGCCAATATTGCAATTGAAACAGCTGGATCTGGCCNCGCTCTCGAAACTGCCTATNAAATTACGAGACGTGGAGGCACCACAGTAGCTGCAGGGATGCCTGGTCCAGGAGTAAATATAACTCTCTCTCATTTAAGTATTGCTGCAGAGGAACGCGTTCTAAAGGGCTCATACATGGGAAGTTGTNTCGCCCAGCGGGATATACCTAAATATTTAAATATGTTTCAAACAGGGAAATTACCTGTAGATCGCCTACTTTCACGAAAAATAAAATTTGAAGATTTAAATGAGGCGATGGATCGTCTAGATGATGCAAAAACAGTTCGAGAAGTTCTCATACCTTGANGAGTAAGGTTCCGCGATGCGCTTTAAATATAATTTTTCTGCAAATACTGGTTACCTATGGAAGGAGCTGCCTTTTCTNGACAGGCTGGCTATGGCGAAAAAATATAATTTTGAAATAGTAGAGTTCCATGATGAGCCATATAAAGAAAACCTGAAAGAATTGCAGTTCGTTCTGTCTNCACTTGATCTAAAAGTAAACGGAATGAATGTAAGAATGGGTGAAACATTTGGCTGTGCAGCGATAAGTAAAGACACCAAAAAATATGAACATGATATAAGTGAAGCTGTAAAAATCGCGATGGAATTAAAAATTCCTGCTATTCACGTAATGTCAGGTATAACAACCGCGGNTGATGCGGATAAGACTTTTATATCTTCACTTGAATACGCGTTGAAGAACTCTTCGCAAATAATCCTTATCGAGCCAGTATGTAATGAACANTTACCTGGTTATTTTCTTAGAACAATAGAGCAAGCCGCAGAAATAATTAGAATTATTAACCATCCAAGATTGAAAATCTTATTTGATTGTTACCACGTATACAAAGAAAGTGAAAACCTAATGGATGCCTTCGCAAAGAATGTTGATAGTATTGGTCATGTTCAAATTTCTTCAGCTGAAAATAGAGCAGAACCTATTCCAGGTCAGTTTGATTATTCTACAATTCTACCTCAAATGGAAACGCTTGGATATAATGGGGCGTTTGGTTGTGAATACCGGCCATCGGCGAAAACCGAAGATGGTCTTACATGGAGAAATAATTTTCGAAGAGATGCAAAATGAGAAAAAAAGAGCGTACAAAAGAACCAATAGATACGGAAGGTGATATCAACCTCTCTCCAAGACGGTTGGAATGGTCAAAAAACAATATCGATACAACTTCGCAGAAATTGTTATCAGAGGACTCAAAATACTTCTTACATCAATCGCTCTCAACACCTTGTTTAAATGTTCTAGAAGCAAGTGACGGTATATATCTAGAGGATCTCCAAGGTCGTAAAATTATGGACTTTCATGGGAATAGTGTTCATCAGGTTGGTCATGGAAATAAGCGAGTTATAGCGGCGATTAAGGAGCAGCTCGACATTCTCCCATTTTGTCCAAGACGGTACACAAATAAGGTTGCAATTGAACTTGCGGCACGCCTTACCTCTCTTGCACCTGGAAATTTGAACAAAGTCCTTTTTGCACCGGGTGGTACGAATGCAATCGGCATGGCGTTAAAGCTGGCTCGATATGCAACTGGGAGACATAAAACAATTTCGATGTGGGATAGTTTTCATGGTGCCTCTTTAGATGCTATCTCAATCGGTGGAGAAAAATTGTTTCGAAAAGACATAGGCCCACTTCTGCCAGGAACAGAACATATTCCTCCACCTACGAGAGGGAAATGCCATTTTAATTGTGCGGATGAAAATCATGACGGATGTATCAAGTATTTAGAGTATGTTATCGAAATGGAGGGAGATATTGGAGCCGTGGTTGCGGAACCTATGAGGTGGACTACCGTCGAGTTACCACCTCCAAACTATTGGAAAAGAGTTAGGGATATTTGTACAAAGAATGATGTTCTATTAATTTTTGATGAAATACCATCCGCCCTAGGTAGAACAGGTAAAATGTTTGTATGTGAGCACTTCGACGTTGAGCCCGATATGTTAGTGATTGGTAAAGGCTTAGGTGGTGGGGTTTTCCCGATGGCTGCGTTACTTACCAACGAAAACCTAGATATCGTGGAAGATAGAGCTCTGGGACATTACACGCATGAAAAAAGTTCTGTTGGTTGTGCAGCCGCATTAGCTACAATTGATTGTTTAATCGAAGACGGTTTGCTCGATAATGCTGTAACTTTAGGTAACTCAGGACTTGAACAATTAGAAGCTCTTAAACTTAAGCATCCAATAATTCATGAGGTTAGAGGTCTGGGCTTATTCTATGGAATAGACTTAAAATTGAATAATCAACCTGCTTCAGATCAAGCCGATGCTATTCTCTATCATTCGTTGTCAAATGGGTTGAGCTATAAAGTTGGCGGTGGATCAATATTAACACTTTGCCCTCCGCTTACAATTAACAACGATGAGTTAACAAAAGCTTTCAGTATCATTGAAAATGGGATTAATAGCTTAAACTGGGTTAATTAGTTAGAAAATCATTAATATGACAAAACCCCTTAACGGTCTACGAGTGCTAGACTTAACAAATTTTTTAGCGAGACCCTACTGCTGCAACCTGATTTCAACGAGAGGAACAGTATGAGTAAAACCGTGATTTGCATGAAATGGGGCGACCTTTACTCTTCTGATTATGTAAATGTCCTTTATAGCGCCGTTAAAAGAAATATAACTGGCGATTTTCGTTTTATTTGCCTTACCGATAAAAACGATGGAATAAATATTAACGTCGAAACATACCCGATACCTGATATAGGACTTGAACCGGATCATTGGCATCATGGAGCATGGCCCAAAATATCTGTTTTTAAGGAAAACCTTTACAACTTAACTGGGCATGCGCTTTTTATTGACTTGGATACTTTTATAATGGGCTCAATAGATGACTTTTTTAACTTTGCGCCAACTGCCATCTCAGTAATTGATGTTGGGCCTTGGGGAAAAGATACTCCAGTTCATAAACGAGTAGTTGGCACAGGTATATTTTGCTTTGAGATTGGGAAATATTCGCATTTTGTGTCTAATTTACAAAATAACTTACACACTTTTATTAACCGGCATAAGCTTGAACAAGTTTACGTACAGGAAATTTGTGAAAATATTGAATTTTGGCCGAAATCTTGGGTTATTAGTTATAAGCGAACTCTCAGACAACCAATAGGAAAAGATCTTATATTTCCACCTAATACACCAGGACCTCTAACTAAAGTAATTGCATTTCATGGAAACCCAAGACCAATCGATTTGATAAATAAGGGGTTTTATAACCGAGATCGATTTCCGCACTTTCTTTTGAAATCTGTCGGTTGGGCCAGAGAGTACTGGGTGAACAATGGTGGCAATCTCTAAGAGCGAAATAGAAAAGTAATGAAGAGCCCACGCAAACGATCACGCTAGGATTTGTGAGAATCAAAGGCCAAATAAAGAATATACCCAGCCTTTGATTAAATGTTTATCTCGCAGGAAGAGGCATCCAGCTTGGCACTGAAACATCAGCATGCGCAAATTGAGGCATTTTTGCGGATAAGTCTTCCATATTTTTTATATTATTCTCATTCAAGAAGGCTTGTGTAATTAATGTTGGAGGTACCACAACATTGCTGCCAGGATTTTCTCCAGCAAGCATCATTGCAAGCGATCTAACCGAAACCTCTCCAACAACTGCCGGATTTGTTGCAACCGTTGCAGCCCATGCTGAATTTGGTTCTCGCATCGCGGAGATATCTGCAGTTGACACATCAGCCGAGTATATTTTGATTTGATCTGTTAGTCCTGCTTCATCAACTGCAATTTTGACACCCTTCGCAAACTCATCATATGGAGCGAACATAACTGTGATATCTGAATTTGCCTGCAAAACTGATCGCGCTTGGTTTGCGTTGGAGTTCGCTATTGGGTTATCGAGTGTCCCAAATTGAGCGACTTCCTCTATGCCTGGATTTGCTGCTTTGATATCTTCCCATGCAGCATGCCGTCGATCTAGCGGCGCAATTCCTGGAACATATACATAACCAGCTTTCCAACTGGTACCGTTATCAACAACAGCTTGCTCCAAAGCCAGTTTACCTAATAGATAATCTGATTGTTCTATTTGCGGTATTGCTGAATTTTCGACATTTACATCAAAAGCAACAACCTTGATACCCGCATCAACTGCCCTTTGAGCTGCATCCCGCATACTCTCTGTAAGGCCATGCTGAATAACAATGCCATCAACGCCTAGTGCTATTGCTTGATCAACCATATCAGATTGAAGTGCTGCATCCTGTCTACTGTCAAACACTCTCAAATCAACACCCAATGCCGCAGCTTGAGTTTCTACTCCAGAAAGATACGCCTGGAAAAAATCGCCTGTGGATAGATATCTTACGAGAGCAATTTTCACGTCTCCTGGATTATCAAACGGCGCGGGCATATCACCAGCTGTAACAGCAGTTGAAAAAAGTGCCGGAAGCACAACGCTTCCTCCTAATATTTTTAGTATTGATCTTCTAAACATATTTTCCTCCCATGGTATGTTAAAAGCCTTTAAATTCAGTGGTCAGTTTTTCGTCCTTTCGATGAAAGAGCGAATGTAAAAATGAGCGCAATAACTAAAACACTCCCCTTTACGAAGTCTTGAGTATAGTACGGCGCATTCATCATCGTCAAACCCTGAAGAAGAACACCAACAAAAAGAGCACCTATTGCGGTGCCAAATGCATTAGGCTTGGCCGCACCAAGAACAGCAAATCCGATTAATGCAGCTGCGACAGAATCAAGTAATAGGTTATTTCCAGAAGCTATATCACCTCGCCCTAATCTGGCGGAAAGTAGTATTCCACCTATCGAAGCAGTGATGCCTGAAATAACGTAGGCGAGAATCTTATATTTATTGACATTCGCTCCTGCCAAAGCAGTGGCAGTCTCATTTGAGCCGATTGCATACATAAGCCTTCCATGCCTTGTAAGCTCAAGGAACAACCAGATAACAATTCCAACTAGTATGAAGATTATTACTGGGATTGGTATTAGATTTTCTAAGAAAAAATCCAAGCGGTGACGGCCAAGCCATAAAAAGCTTTGAGAATAAACACCCTCGGTTGTCTCACCACTGGGTAACTTCATACCAGTAGAGATCGATCTGCCTTCAGTAGGAATTCGCTGCAATCCTATAAGTAAAAACATCATTCCTAGTGTAGCTAGCAAGTCTGGAACCCTAGCCTTAACGATTAAAAGTCCATTCACCAAACCCACAAGTGCTCCCATAATAAGGCACGATATTATGGCCGCAAAGGCAGACATCTCAAGCACAACCATAACATACGCCGAAAGCATCAATGCGGTGGTTGCAACAGAACCTATAGAAAGATCAAACCCGTCCACCACCAGTGTTGCGGTAACACCAAGCGCCAAAATCCCAGTAATCGAAACAGATTGAAAGATAAAAACTGCTGATCTCGGGCCTGCAAATCCTTCAGCAACGATGGAGAATAATAAGACTAAACCCAATAGTAATAAGAGAAAGCCATAACGAATTGCAAAACCTGTCAAATTCATAATACTTCTTTACCCATTTAAAGTTCCACTTTTCATTGCAACATCTCCAGCAGATTTTCCACTATATAGAGACAGAATATCTACAATATTAGATTCCTTATTTTCGAAAATACCAGCATATGAACCTTCATGTAAGACTACAATTTTATCGGCAATTTCTACTGCCTCATCTAGCTCTGATACGAAAACTAATGTTGCTCTTTCACGCGATGACTGCCTTATTTGACTGCCTATATCCCGGCGAGCTTTAATATCAACACCCTGAAAAGGCTCATCAAGTAATAAGATTTCCGATTTTTCTGAAAGCCAGCGACCAATCATTACCTTTTGCTGGTTGCCGCCCGAGAGCGTTGTAACTTGATCAAGCTCAGACTGGCAGACGATCCCTAAATCTAAAATCGAAACACTTGCTTTTTTGGCTAAATTTTTAGACTTGAGAAATGAGAACCAACTATGCCGATCCAAGAACGGGAGAACCATATTATTTGTAATATCGAAATCAGAGACCACAGCATTTGTCGACCGGTCCTTTGGACACATAAAAATACCGTTTGATATCGCATCAGCAGGACTTTTGGGACGATACGCCTCGCCATGCAAAAGCATATCCCCTTCAAAAAGACCATTTAGACCAAAGATGGCAGACGCTATGGCCGTCTTTCCACTGCCTAATAAGCCAGTAATTGCAATAATTTCATTCTTATAAAAGACCAAATCAAAAGGGTTACTAAATTTTGAAAGTTTAGCATTACGCAACTCGAATATTGGCATACCCTTTTCTTGAACTTGTAGTTTAGCATGAACCATTTTTTGACCAAGCATAGCAGTCACTGCACCCTCATAATCCAAAGATGGCTCATCAAAAATACCAGAGATTTTACCATCGCGCATAGTTACTATGCGATCAGCAATAGCTCTAATATCCGACATTCGATGTGAGATATAAAGTATAGCGACTCCCTGCTCTTTTAAGTTAGAGAGAAGTTTAAAGAGGCGTTTAGCTTCATTAGCAGATAGAGAGGAAGTTGGTTCATCAAGTATTAATAGTTTTGGGGCGCGAGTCATTGCTCTAGCAATTGCAATCATCTGCCTGTCGGCCAATCCAAGATCTCTAACTGCGGCTGTTATATCTAAATCCAAGTCCATTGTGGACGCTACTTTTCTGGCTTCATCCCGCAATTTCTGGGTCCTTAAGAAAAATCCTGAGCTATTGTCAGCAAGCCTGTCAATCATAAGGTTTGAGGCTACGTCAAGGTCTGGGATCACCCCATTATTTATCGTTTGATGAACCGTAACTACGCCAGACTGAAAAGCATCGGCAGGTGATGCAGGCGCAAAGTCTTTGCCGAAAAGAGTAACATTGCCTGAGTCCGCTTTATGTACTCCACATAATATCTTCACCAGGGTAGACTTACCTGCACCATTTGCCCCCATTAAAACAGTGACTTTTGCAGAAGGTAACTCCAGATCAACCTCTTTGAGCACCTGGTTGGGGCCAAAAGACTTGACGATACCTGAAATCTGGCAAGCAAGTTTCACAATGCTAATCTCCTCTCACCAATGCTTACAAGAGGCTTTTCAATTGTCAACACTCTTGACAAAAGTCGAATTTTATCACTGTTTATATTATTGATGTTTTTTGTTGGGAGACTCCAAATGAAAGATGATTCAGAGTATGAACCTCTAACTTCCAAAACGCTTCCAGACCGACTCAAAAATTTGGCAAGTGTCACTTCTCTAATAGGTAAACAATCTGAAGAATGGAAAGTCACCGAAGTTGGTGATGGAAACCTTAATCTCGTATTTGTTGTTCATGGAAAAGAAGCAAGTCTCATAGTAAAACAAGCACTACCTTACGTAAGGATTGTTGGGGACAGCTGGCCTCTACCACTGAGACGCGCTTTTTTTGAACATGAAACACTCACTAGACAAGCAGCACGTGATCCAGGTAGCGTCCCCAAAATTCATTATTTTAATGAAAAACAAGCTATAATTGTAATGGAAATGCTGTCTCCACATTTAATTTTACGGAAAAAATTAATTTCCGGAGAGTACGTAAAAGGCTTAGCAAAAACTCTCGGTAATTTCTGTGCACGAACTGCCTTTAGAGGGTCAGACCTTTCTTTGCCAACAAGTGAAAAAAAGAAAGATACGGCACTTTTCCAGGGCAATGTTGAACTGATGGGGATTACTGAAAACCTAATTTTCACCGATCCTTATTTCGATGCAGAAATGAACCATCATACGGAGGGGCTCGAGCCGATTATAGAAACCTTAAGATCTGACGTTTCTTTAAAGCGAGAAGCTCAAAAAATGCTTCTAAAATTTACCGCAAATACAGAAACTTTATTGCATGGGGATCTTCACTCTGGATCAGTTATGTGTACCGATAGTGAGACCAAAATTATAGATCCTGAATTTGGCTTTTATGGGCCAATAGGGTTTGACATTGGAATGTTGATATCCAATTTTTTAATGGCATACTTCAGTCAACCAGGTCACAGGAGTCAAGAAAATCTAGAAGATTACCAAGATTGGATATTGTCCGTTATTGAAGAAATATACTCTACTTTCACAAGTGAATTCAGTAATCTTTGGCATAATGAGAGGCATGGGATCCTCTTTCCAAAAAGTCTTTTTGAAGGTCAGGGGCATAGCTCAGAAGCTGCACTTTGCGACATGCTTCAGCATATTTGGTCAGACGCATTAGGTGTATGTGGAATAGAAATGCACAGACGTATTCTTTCCCTAGCTCATAACGCAGATTTTGAAGATATTTCTGACCTAAAAATACGATCAAGACTGGAGGCCAGAAACCTTTTGATGGGCCGCCAGCTGATTTTAGAGAGAGATCAAATCAAAAATATTAGTGCGCTTCAAGTGCTTGCAAGAAAATACAACTCGGAGACACACCTATGAAAGTAAACGGAATTCATTACCGGTCAATTTGGTATGACCATGAACTCTCAAAAGTTAAAATAATAGACCAACGCTGGTTGCCGCATGACTTCAAAATAGCCGAGCTAGAGACATTACAAAGTTTTGCAACGGCAATACGGGATATGTGGGTTAGAGGAGCCCCGCTAATTGGCGCCACTGCTGCTTACGGAATTGCTGTAGCATTAAGAACCGACGCATCTAACCATAGTTTGAAACTTGCGTATGACACCTTAATTGAAACTCGTCCTACGGCAATCAATTTACGTTGGTCACTTGACCGCATGCAAAAGGAGTTAGCTGAAGTACCAGAAGGCCAACGCCCAGTAGTAGCATTAGAAGCTGCACATAGAATTGCCGATGAGGATGTTGAAATAAACAAAAATATTGGAGAATTTGGTTTAAAGATAATAAAAAAATTAGCCGAGTCTAAAAAACAAGGTGAACCTGTACGTTTACTTACTCATTGTAATGCTGGCTGGCCCGCCACTGTTGATTGGGGCACTGCAACGTCACCCATGTATCACGCACATAATGAAAATATTCCAATTCACGTATGGGTAGATGAAACAAGACCCAGAAACCAAGGTGGAATGACTGCTTGGGAGCTACAGAGTCACGGAATCAGCAATACATATATAACCGATAACGCCGGTGGTCATCTTATGCAGAAAGGTTTGGTTGATATGGTAATTGTGGGTACAGATCGAACAACAGCTCAAGGGGATGTGTGTAACAAAATCGGAACCTATTTAAAGGCCTTAGCTGCATACGACAACAAAGTACCTTTTTATGTAGCACTCCCGTCTCCAACAATAGATTGGCGGATTAATGACGGTCTAAAGGATATACCCATTGAGGAAAGACCAGAAAAGGAAGTTACTCATATTTTAGGACGAGACGCAAAAAAAGATATTGCAGAAATTCAAGTTACATCTGAGGGTGTTTCTGGTGGGAATCCAGCATTTGATGTAACCCCAAATCGATTAGTTACTGGGTTAATAACCGAGAGAGGTATTTCTGAGGCCTCAAAAATCGCCCTTGCAGAAATGTTCCCCGAAAAGGCTGGAGCCACTAACAATGATTGAAAATAATTACAAGAAACAAGATGCTGAAAATTGGATTTCAAAAGCAGCTAAAAATGATGCCGACCAACAACTAGCGCTTAGAGTTTATACATCTCGATTAATTGGTCAAAATCCAGATCTCGTAATGCATGGAGGTGGAAATACCTCTGTTAAAGTGGAGAGAGAAAATCTTTTTGGAGAAACTTGCAAAGTAATGCACGTCAAAGGATCTGGATGGGACTTAGATACGATCCTTGCTCCAGGACTACCAGGACTATGGTTAGAACCACTTAAGAAATTGCGCGAACTTGAACGGCTTTCAGACGAAGAAATGGTAAATATACAGAGAGCAAATTTGTTAGATAGTGGGTCACCCAACCCATCAGTAGAAACATTACTACATGCATTTCTTCCTCATAAATTTATAGATCATACACACGCAACGCCTTTTCTCATCCTGGCAAATCTACCAAACGCAAAACAAGTCTGCAAAGAAATCTTTGGGGATAGGCTAGGAATAGTTCCTTACATTATGCCAGGCTTTGCTTTAGCCAAAAAAGCGGCAGAGGTTTTTGAGGAAAATCCAGATGTAGAAGGGCTAATGCTCTTAGGGCACGGTCATTTTGCTTTCGGAGAGACCGCACAAAGTAGCTACGATCAAATCATTTCTCACACTCAAGCCGTAGCAGCCTACCTTAAAATGGAGAAGCCAACAAAACTATTTACTCGCAACGATCACAAAGCGAACGAGGTTTTCCCAGTCATTAGGGGCCTAATAGGTGATATGATTGGACCAAATTCACCAATGCCAATAATGGATCTAAGGAATGGAACTGAAGAGCTCCAATTTCTTAAACGTGAAGATCTTGACGATCTTTCAAAGAGAGGCACGGCTTCGCCAGATCACGTAATTCGAATAAAAAGTAGGCCGTTAATCTTAAGAAAGTCTGTTTGGTCTAGTGGTCGGGAGGCCATCAAAAAAGTTCTTAATGAATATGCTATCGAATATAAAGCCATGTTTGATCGCCAGGCACCTTTAGCAGACCAACCTAAGAAAATGCTTTCACCTGATCCAAAAAATATTTGGATGGAAGACATTGGTCTTATTGGATTGGGTTCAAATGCAAAAGCAGCAAGTATAGCTGGTGATCTTGTAGTGCAAAACGCCCGTGTAAGGGCAGTTGGTGAAAATGCAGGAGGATTCAAACCTATTTCAGAAAAAGACTTATTTGATTGCGAGTACTGGTCACTGGAGCAGGCTAAGCTGGGGAAAGGTGCAGCACCAAAGTTTCAAGGTAAAATTGTAATGATCACTGGTGGCTCGGGTACAATTGGTTTCACAATCGCCAAAGCCTTCTCTAAACTTGGAGCACAAACTATTTTAATTGATAAAGATGAAACTTCCTTAAAAAAAGCCGTTGATAGTCTGGGAACCGGACACGGATATCTCACACTTGATGTAACTAGCCCCGACGCAGCCGAACAGGCTATGTTAGGTTCGATACAAAAATTTGGTGGATTAGATATATTGATTTCTAATGCCGGCGCGGCACATGCGGGGCCAATGCTCAGTATTTCAGAGGATGATTTNCGAGATGCTTTTGAACTAAATTTTTTCTCACATTATTCCTTCNCTACGGCAGCAGCAAAAATTTTTCGAAATCAAAACCGTGGCGGACAAATACTCTTCAATATATCAAAACAAGCAGTGAACCCAGGAAAGAATTTTGGAGCATATGGTATGCCTAAGGCCACTACATTTTTCTTAATGAAACAGCTAGCGCTTGAACTAGGAGCCAACGGAATTCGTGTTAATGGCGTAAACGCTGACCGAATTCGCTCCGGCCTTCTTACCGATGACTTTATATCATCCCGAGCTAAATCACGCGGCGTTTCAGAGTCTGATTATATGGCTGGAAATCTTTTAAATAAGGAGGTTACAGCTGAGCATGTGGCAGATGCTTTCACTTCACTAGCATGTGCAGAAAGTACAACAGGTCACGTCATGACCGTGGATGGCGGTAACATAGAGGCCAGTCTGCGCTGAGTGAAATTAAAGCAAATTAAGGTAATATGAAAACTATTGAAGCAACTTAAACAAAAATTCAATAACTCCCCAAACTATATTTTACGAGATGACGGTTATCTCGCAAATATTGCCCTATTGTACTATCAAGAAGGTCTCAACCAAAGTGAGATTGCAACCCGTCTTGGTTTGTCTCGTACAACTATTTTAAATTATCTCAAAGAAGGGAGAGATAGAGGCATAGTTGATATACGAGTAAATGGTGAGACACTTAACTCTTCAACGATAGCACGAGANCTAGTCCAAAAATATAACCTTGAAGGAGTTTACGTTGCATATGTTGGCAAGAAATCCAAATCAGACTTTTCATTGAGACATACTGCTCGTGTCGCCGCTCTTGCACTTCATGACATAATCAATCCAGGTGACTTATTAGGAGTTGCATGGGGCGAAACGATCAAGCTAATTGGAGAACAACTGCCAAACAGAGAAATACCTTCTACCGAAGTATGCCAAGTAATTGGCTCTATGGANTCCGATAGATTACTAAGTGCAGAGGATTGTGCAATCCAAATAGCAAATAAAATTGGTGCCCAATGCCACACACTGCATGCTCCAGCTATTTTATCATCATCAAGCCTCGCAAAAGCTTTAAGATCTGAACCAACAATAAAAAAACAGTTGAAGAGATTAGAAAACTTGAATGCTATTCTTACATCAGTTGGAGATTTGACAGAAAGCACTCATGTCCTCTCATCGGGCCTCATTAAACGAAAACACTTGGACCAAATTATTGAAAGTGGAGGCGTCGGATTTCTCTGTGGCTATTTTATCAAGACTAACGGCGATACTCTTCATTATCCTCTTCAAGATTGTACGATTTCAATAACACCGGACGAAATAAGGAAAACTCCAAAACGGATAATGGTTGCATCCGGAGAAAAGAAACTACAAGCAGTTAAAGCGGCACTTATGGGTGGTCACGCAACCCATGTTGTTCTGGATGAAAATCTAATNTTGGAACTTCTTAAAACTTAGCCTGTTTCTTCAAAAAATCATCTTCGAGATTAGATTTTAAGCCGCCCAATTTTTGAACATTTACTTTGATCTACACTATAATTTTACAGACTTTCTTTTGTGCAGTCTCACCGAAGCATTTCAATGTATATTTAAGCATCAGCATCACGGAATAAAGGCCTCGTAAGACACGTGGGACCACCTTCACACCCAATGCAAAGCGCCGGTGCTTGAAACGTAGTAACTTTTATATCAGCATTTCTTAAGACTTTTTTGGTTTCAGGAAGATTGTCTAGCATCAAACATTCACCAGGAGCTAAAGCCAACACGTTAGTGCTTAACGTGTCGCTTTCATAAAACTCATTCTCCGGTGCAGAAATAATATTGATGTTCTTTTCATTTAAGAGCTTCCACAAACCTACAGGAAGTAATGTTTCGTAAACGAGGGCTGTTTTAGTATCGACCATGCTAATTAGTGACATTAAGTGTAAGCACGCACTTTTACCTTGGTAAAAAGGTAAGTCAAAAATATAGCATTTAATACCTATCGCATTTAAAATACTTTTGATTTGTTCTGCACCCAAATCATTTGTCCTAAAACCTTTACCAATTACTACGGTAGTTTCATCAAGCCAAAGTGTATCCCCAGCTTCTGCCGTACCGGGAGCTTCAACTTGCCCAATGATTGTTATGCCCTTGCTACTATAAAAACTTTTGTGAAGACCTTCTTCACCCCACCTTTTTTCTTTCCCAAGAGACATTAAAATTACACCTCGAGGAGTCATCAAAGATGCATCNTAGGCAAATACAGCGTCTGCATTNCCNAGGTCGTCTCCCAAAATCCAATGAATATTTACGCCGAAGTTTTCTAGTGCNAGAACAAAACTTTCGTATTCATTCTCAATTTCACTTGGATTAAAGTGTTTACTGTAGTTCCAAGCCTTTGGATCAGCCTTTATTAGAGAATTNCCTGGGCGTCGAAGTGCGACCTCTTTAAGAGGTGCAGTCATTGAAGCGACACCAAATTTCATTCGTTTCCTTGGACGCGCTCAAGGTCTACGCAATTCTCTAAGCAAAGGCCCATCGCTACTTCTTTAGATATAGCGGTACAGAATTCTCCATGCAAACTTGCAATTGACATGTTGTGAACCAAGTCAGGTTCATAATATTCGCCATCATGTCCCAAAGTATTAACGGCAGCGCAGGCATCATGAACCAAGTAGGTATCAAACCCTAAATTCCCAGCCATGCGAACAGTGGTTTCAATACAATAATTAGTATAAAANCCCATGACCACAAGACGATTNATTCCACTTCGCCGCAGCTCAAGTTCCAGTGAAGTCCCAATAAAGCCGCTATTTACATCCTTTTCGACCACAATATCTGGGCCATTTATTTCAAGACCCTCAATTTGATTTCCTGTCTCCAGCTCCAACTTTAAAGGTGAGTTGATCTCGCGCGAATTATGCCTAGTAAATGCCACGCGCTTTCCGAGCCTCCTCCACTCAGCCAAGAGACATCGCATATTTTCTTCTGCACTATGATTATTTCTTTTCCCTGATGGCCCACCGTAATATTTTACTTCGTTAACGCCTTTCTGAACATCAACTAATAAAAGAGCTGTAGTCTCATCAAATTTTTCTATCATAAATTCCTCATGCCCATAGCTAATCAAGCAGTTTTTATTTCGTTAAATACCTTGCCGTTGTTTTTTACGGAACGCCTCTTGTCCCTCTCGAGCATCCCTTATGCTTTTTCGATCATTTATTTCGGGAACCCCAACGTACCAATCAGCTCCACCAGGGGTCCATGAGTAAGCATCCGAATTTATCGAAATTACAGTCGTTCTATCTGTCGTTTGGGCCCAGTCCATCGCATTTTCTAAGTCAGAAAGGCTCTCACAATGCCTGGCCAAAGCACCCATTGCCTCAGCATGTTTAGCAAAATCAACATGTGGAGGATTTTCCTTATTTCTTATGCGTGAATCTTTGAGTAAATTATTGAAACCAGGAACACCCAAACCTGTTTGCAATCTATTTATTACAGCAAAGCCACCATTGTCACAGACAATAACAATTATTTTATGACCAGATAAAACTGATGAATAAATATCTGAGTTCATCATCATGTATGATCCGTCACCTACCATTACGATTGGCACACCCTCGCCATTTTTTGCCATAGCATGTCCCCAGGCTCCAGCTATTTCATACCCCATACATGAAAACCCAAATTCACAGTCAAAAGTATTTGGAGCTTTTACCCGCCAATTTTTAATAGTCTCTCCCGGAAGTCCACCAGCTGCGGTCACCATAGTATCCTGTGGTTTTGCATGCTTATTTACAACTGCTATAACCTGAGCATAACTAGGAACCGATGCATTTGTTGGTGCCTGCCCTTTGTCTAACATTTCATTCCAATTTGCATAAAGCTTGCGAGCTTCTTCGATGCGGTTTGTATCGCACACCCAGTCTTCCATTCTTGAATTAAGTTCATTTAAGCATTCTAAAGCATCACCAACAACTGGATTTGAAAAATGTTTCTTTGCATCAAAGCGGGCAGTGTTTATGTTTATAAACTTAGCATCATATCGAAAAGTGGTCCAAGATCCTGTAGTAAAGTCTTGAAGCCGAGTTCCTACCGCAATGATCACATCTGCATTTTCTGCTAACTCTTTAGCTGCGTCAGTTCCCTCGATACCTATTGCTCCAACGTAAAAAGGATGGTCATGGACGAATGCTCCTTTTCCAGCAATCGTTTCTGCAACTGGTATCATCCTATCTTCAGAAAATTTTACTAGCGCTTCCACAGCACCAGAGTATCGCACTCCACCACCAGATATAATAAGCGGTTTTTTTGCAGTTTTTAATATCTTTACTGCTTCATCAACCTGCTGAAGGTCAGGTCTGCTTCGTGGTATTCTCCAAGTGGTTTCATTGAAAAATTCAACTGGATAATCATAAGCTATTTCCTGAACGTCTTGTGGCAATCCAATAAAAGCCGGTCCGCAATCTGCCGGATCCATCATCGTGGCAACGGCCTGTGGCAACGACGAAAGTATTTGAGCAGGATGAGTGATCCTGTCCCAAAAACGCGATACAGATCGAAAACTATCATTCACTGTCGTCGAAGGTTCGCCAAAATGCTCTACTTGCTGCAAAACTGGATCTGGCAAGCGGTTATTATAAGTGTCCCCAGATAAAAGCAGAACAGGCAGCCGATTTGAATGCGCCACCCCTGCCGCAGTCACCATATTAGTGGCACCCGGCCCAACCGAAGTTGTTGCAATCATAATTTGACGGCGAAGTTTGGCCTTGGCATATCCAATTGCAGCTAAAGCCATGGATTGCTCGTTTTGGCCCCGCCATGTAGGCAAACGATCCTGAACTTGCTCAAGGGCTTCTGACAGACAGGTAACATTACCATGACCAAAAATACCAAATACTCCAGCAAATAACTGATGACGTTCCCCGTCTATTATTGTGTACTGATTAATTAAATATCGTACGATTGCCTGACCTACTGTCAGCTTTACGGTTTTCCCAGTCATTTTAACCTCTAGCATTTAATTTTAAGCGCGTCGGGCTATGCATATTGACAAAGTATTACTAATGCAATTGAAACATTAAACTGTGGATTTAAACAATAATCTGGGTATAGCAAATGCAAAAAAATAAATTAAAAGGCTTATGGTCTAGCGGCAAACCAATTCTTAACGCTTGGTGTTCTATTGGAAATTCGTTCACTGCAGAAATCATGGCGTCACAGGGCTATGATAGTGTAACCGTTGATATTCAACACGGTGCGTTGGATTATTCCCATGTCTTACCAATGTTTCAGGCGATGCAATCCTCAGGCGCAACACTTATGGCTCGCGTACCTTGGCGTGACCCAGGCTATATCATGAAGGCCTTAGATGTTGGTGCAATGGGCATTATTTGTCCAATGATAAATACCGCAAAGGAGGCAGCAGAATTTGTATCATACATGCGCTATCCTCCGTTGGGTCAGCGCAGTTTTGGACCCACAAGGGCAGCCGTTGCTATTCCTAGTTATGGGGTTGATGCGAATGATGAAGTATTGGCATTTGCAATGATCGAGACCGCTAATGGAATGAAAAATCTAGAGTCGATTGCAGCCACACCCGGTTTAGATGGCATATATGTTGGACCTGCTGACCTCACTTTGGGAACACAGGAAGGCCGCCTGCCTCCCGGACTTGATCGAATGGAAGATGAAATGGTTTCTCTCATAAAAAGGGTTGCCAGTGTTTGTGATACGCACAAGATAATAGCCGGTATTCACTGCGGAACTGCAGAATACGCCTCAAAAGCTATCGGATGGGGTTATAACTTAACTACAATTGGTGGGGATACTAAACTACTTGCAAGTGCAGCGTCTGCATCAGTTTCAACTTGGCGAAACCTAACCGGGCGTGAAGAAAATGTTGTAGTCACTGGCGGAGTTTACTGATGCCCCACTTGCTTGTTGCTGGCAAACTACATCCAACAGGAGTGAACCGAATTTTTGAATTAAAAAAAGAGGGGTATTCAGTAACGTACATAGAGGATATTTCAGAAAACTCCTACTCAAGTTTAATATCAGATGCAGATGCTCTCGTAATACGAACTCAACCACTCTCATCAGAAACCTTAAATAACGCTTCAAACCTAAAAGTCGTATCTCGTCACGGTGTTGGATACGATGCCATAGATTTACAGGCGCTTAATTCACGCAAGATTGCTCTTACAATTGTTGGAGATGTAAATTCTGTTTCAGTTGCTGAGCATGCCATGATGCAGCTTCTTGCATGCGCAAAACATGTTGTTCGAGCCGATCGATCAGTACGTGACCCCTCTAAATGGAATTGGCGAAATCAACTTGAGCAACGGGAAATTTCTGGAAGTAATCTATTGATAGTTGGGTTTGGTCGAGCGGGTCAAAAATTAGCGCAAATGGCCAAAGCGTTTAATATGAACGTGCGCGCTTATGATCCATATATAGGCACGGATAAATGGCCAAACAAAGATGTCATAAGAGCCAAAGATTTATATCAAGGATTATCATGGGCAGACTGTTTATCACTCCATGTTCCTAAAAGTGAAAAACCACTAATAAGCGAGACCGCATTTGCTCATATGAAGCCAGGCATGATAATTGCCAACACCTCAAGGGGAGGCGTCATTGACGAGAAGGCTCTGTTAAATGCTCTTAATTCAGGACAGGTTCACGCCGTTGGTCTTGATGTATTTGAACAGGAGCCCCCATCGTCTCAGCTCGAACTTTGCAGTCGCGATGATACCCTGTTGTCGCCACATATCGCTGGGCTGAC
>PAHS01000030.1 GCA_002711145.1 Marinovum sp.
AATCAGTAACTTCACAGTCTTTTAAATACCCATGTAATCCTGTTGGCATAACTTTATCGTTCTCAAAGAAGGCAGAATAGCTATCTACAGCTGGATTTGAACCTTTCCGTATAATAACGTCAGCTTTTTCATCTTTCAAATCTGGGTAAAAATTTGCGTCCAATGGCCCTTGAATACAATGATCTGGCCACAGAACTTGATCTCCATAAAACATTTCAACTGTGTTAAAGGGCCTTTTGTTCTCATAAGAAGATGCGAAGGATTTATGTTCTTGGGGGTGCCAATCTTGTGTTAAAACTACTAAATCAAAATGATCCACCGCCTCATTAATTGGCTGAACTATCATATCCCCATCTAAAACAGCGAGAGCTCCACCAGGACAGAAATCATTTTGGACATCAATAACTAGAAAGGCTTCAGACAAGACACACTCCATTTTTTGCAATTTAATATTTCAAATTTCTGAGCATGCCAAGCGCATAGACTAAACAACAGCATTGTTTTTTTAGTTCAGAGAGACTCTGTTAATGCATCCACTATAGCATCACCCATTTTTGACGTACTAAGAGGAGTTATGCCCTCCTCACCCAGTAAATCATGGGTCCTGGCACCTTTTGACAATACGTTCTCTATAGATTGTTCTAAGCGGTCTGCCTCCGCCCCTTCATCGAAACTATAACGAAGAGCCATTGCAAAACTAAGAATACAAGCAATCGGATTAGCTTTTCCTTGGCCAGTGATATCAGGAGCTGAACCATGCACTGGCTCATAAAGAGCTTTGGGACGACCATTCTCCATTGGTGCACCCAAGGAGGCCGAAGGCAACATACCCAGCGAGCCCGTAAGCATAGCAGCAGTATCTGATAATATATCACCAAATAAGTTATCAGTTACAATTACGTCAAATTGCTTAGGCCAGCGGCACAATTGCATTGCTCCGGCGTCTGCATACATGTGCGAAAGTTCTACATCGGAGTACTCAGCCTGATGGATTTTATCTACAGTTTCGCGCCACAGGACGCCAGATTCCATGACATTTGCTTTTTCCATAGAGCAGACCCTATTGTCACGTCGTCTTGCTAGTTCAAAAGCAGAGCGAGCTACACGCTCAATTTCGCTTTCTGTATATCGCTGTGTATTTATGCCTACTCGTTCATTTCCTTCGGTAATAATTCCTCTGGGTTCACCAAAATATATCCCCGATGTTAGTTCCCTCACAATCATTATATCTAACCCAGAAACCACCTCAGGCTTTAAAGATGAAAAATCGGCAAGAGCGTCAAAACACTGAGCTGGTCTTAAGTTTGAATAAAGATCCATTTCTTTTCTAAGTCTAAGAAGGCCTCTTTCAGGCTTTCGGCTAAAGTCTAAATCATCATACTTTGGACCACCAACTGCCCCCAACAAAACAGCGTCAACGTCTAGCGCTTTCACCATGGTATCATCGTGCAGAGGTGTCCCGTGAGCATCATATGCTGCACCACCCACCAAATCTTCTGTTACATCGAAGTCTAGACCACGATTACTCATAAACCAATCTATGATTTTTCGAACTTCAACCATGACTTCAGGTCCAATGCCATCGCCAGGAAGTATTAAGAGAGAGAATTTAGCCATTACCAGTTACCTTATAAAATTTTTCTTAAACTGCCAGCACACATAAAGATTTTGCAAACGCTGATTTGTAAGTTAGGCCCAAGGGAAGAGTTGGGACGCTTTAGCCTCATAGGCCGTGATATCTGATTCTTTTTCCATCGTCAGACCAATGTCATCCAAGCCGTTTAATAAACAATGTTTTTTGAAAGGGTCGACATCAAAAGTAAAAACTGTCCCATCAGATGAAGCGATTGTTTGNTTTTCTAAGTCAACTTCTATNATTGAATTCGCACCCTTCTCAGCATCANTCATNAGGACCTTTACTTGATCCTNAGGCAATACCACNGGTAAAATACCATTTTTAAAACAGTTATTAAAAAANATGTCAGCAAATGANGTAGANATAACGCACTTGATCCCAAAGTCNGCTATGGCCCACGGCGCATGCTCACGAGAAGANCCACAACCAAAATTATCACCTGCCACAAGGATTTTTGCTTCCCTATATTGTGCTTTNTTCAATACAAATTCTGNNTTNTCATTTCCTTCACGATCATAACGCATTTCATCAAACAANTTNACCCCTAGACCAGAGCGCTTGATNGTCTTTAAAAAAACTTTTGGAATAATCATGTCNGTATCAATATTTACCAAGGGCATAGGAGCAGCAACGCCAGATANCTTTTCAAACTTTTCCATTACTGTATCTCCCTTACATCTGTNAGCTTTCCCGTGATCGCGGCTGCAGCAGCCATGGCAGGGGATACCAAATGTGTTCTACCNCGATAGCCTTGACGCCCTTCAAAATTTCTATTGGAAGTTGATGCACAGCGCTCTCCTTCTGCCAATTGGTCTGGGTTCATAGCCAAACACATTGAGCAACCTGCTAGCCTCCACTCAAAACCAGCCTCNCGGAAAATTTCAGCAATGCCTTCTTCTTCTGCCTGCAATCGTACTAATCCAGATCCTGGGACTACCATCGCACGCATACCATCCTTAATTTTTTTGCCTTTAAGAATTTCCGATGCAGCTCTTAAGTCTTCAATTCGACCATTAGTACATGAGCCAATAAATACTGTATCTATTTCTATTTCAGATAACTTTTGACCAGCTTCAAGACCCATATACTCCAAAGAACGACGCACTGCTTCAATTTTGCCGCCTGAAAAACTTTCTGGATCAGGTATAGCCGCAGTAATTGGCAACACATCTTCTGGCGATGTACCCCAAGTTACCAATGGGGCTATATCCTCGCCCTTAATTGTAACTACTTTATCAAAAACAGCGTCTGAGTCACTGAAAAGGGTTTTCCAGTACGCAAGCGCCATCTCCCACGAAGTACCTTTGGGGCTGTGGGGTCGGCCCTTACAATATTCATAAGTTTTCTCGTCCGGGGCGATTAGACCTGCTCGNGCACCACCCTCTATTGCCATATTACATACTGTCATCCGCCCTTCCATCGAGAGATCTCGAATCGCTTGACCACAGTATTCTATAACGTAACCCGTTCCACCGGCTGTACCTGTCTCACCGATAACCGCCAGCGTAATATCTTTTGCTGTAACGCCTGGTCTCAATGTTCCTGTAATCTCCACTTTCATATTTTTGGATTTTTTTTGTATTAAAGTTTGGGTTGCCAAAACATGTTCAACTTCAGANGTACCAATTCCGTGTGCCAGAGCGCCAAATGCCCCATGTGTAGCTGTATGACTATCACCACATACAACCGTCATACCTGGTAATGTCCAACCTTGCTCAGGACCNACTATATGTACGATCCCCTGTCGAATATCTGAGACAGGGTAATAAATTACTCCAAAATCTTTTGCGTTTTTATCCAATGCCTCCACTTGAATNCGGCTTTCTTCGTTATCGATAACATTGTCTCTGTTCGGCGTTGTTGGAACATTGTGATCGGGAACAGCTATNGTTTTTTGCGGTGCCCGTACTTTACGCCCTGACATTCGTAAGCCCTCAAAGGCTTGTGGAGATGTGACTTCATGTACCAAATGACGNTCTATATATAGCAGGCAAGTCCCATCTGAGTCGTTGTGTACTATGTGAGCGTCCCATATCTTATCATATAGCGTTTTCGGGGTAGACATTTTATTCCTCTCAAAAATCCTAGATAAAAGTCTTTTTATTATAAATTACAGATCTAATAGTGCTTATTAGCTGCAGCTTCAAGAGATTAAGAAAGCCATAATTTACATAATATTTAACGAACCCTGCTTTGATCGTTGAGAATATTAATGATAAATGCTAAAAGTATTTGGTAAATTATAGGAGGGCTTAACTCTGTCTCTGAATATCCAGGCAGCTGATGCTGCAAACAATGTTTCTCCAAGTCAGAACGGAGAATTTAAAAAATCTAGTGACGCGCTATTAAACTGCATAATCAAATCCCTTTCCGAAAATAAAGCAGAAGACATTACAACGATCGACCTACGCGGAAGAACGTCAATTGGGGATTACATGGTAGTNGCGTCTGGGACATCCACACGGCTAGTATCGTCAATTTCTCAAAAATTAGTTGATACCTTAAAAACGGACCATAGACGCATCTCTAAGGTTGAAGGAAAAGATGCTGGTGATTGGGTTTTGATTGATACAGGTGATATTATTGTGCACGTTTTCCGGCCAGAAGTCAGAGAATTCTACCAAATTGAAAAAATGTGGGCNCCGATGGACCAAAAGTAAGGGTCAAGCACATGATGGGAATTACGATATGTGCTGTAGGCCGCCTCAGGCAAAGGCCAGAGGCCGTGTTGGTTTCTGATTACATTAATCGTTTTAACAAATTAGGGCGTCAATTGGGTTTTGGGCCTGCCAACCTGATAGAGGTTGAAGACAAAAACGGCAGTGGCATTTCTGCAGAGGCCACTCTCCTTGAAAAAGCTATACCTAAAAAATCCATAATTTGCGTTCTAGATGAAAATGGTAAAACACTAACCTCACCAAACCTTGCGTCTTTCTTGGTAAGTTGCAGAGATAATTCCAAAAATAATGTCACTTTTTTAATAGGTGGTGCGGATGGAATTGAAGAAAGTTTGAAAAAAAAGGCTGAGTGCGCCCTNTCTTTNGGTAAAATGGTATGGCCACATAGTCTTGCGAGAGTTATGTTGGCGGAGCAAATCTACAGGAGCGCTACCATACTTTTAAAAACTCCATATCACCGAAATTGATCGTCCATGAAACTAATAATTTAAAACCAATCTTGAGGTCAGAANATTGAACGAATACAAATCTGTAGTCTTGTGTATTCTTGATGGTTGGGGACAAAGAGATGCGACTGAAGGCAACGCTCCATTAACTGCTAAGACGCCGAATTTTGATAATATTATGGCTAGCAGCGCCACTTCTGAATTAGTGACACATGGTATTGATGTAGGCCTACCTTATGGCCAAATGGGTAACTCTGAAGTGGGTCACACAAATATAGGAGCTGGCCGTATAGTACCTATGGATCTTGGTCAAATTAACTTAGAAATTGAAAACGGTTCNTTTTACAATAATGATGCNATCCTAGACTTNATTCAGTCGGTTAAGTCTAGCAAAGGTACAGCACATATTATTGGGTTATTGTCAGATGGCGGCGTGCATGGGCATATCGAGCATCTACTTGAAACACTTAGAGTGCTTTCAGACGCAAATTTAAAAGTGGCTTTACACCTTATCACAGATGGTCGTGACGTTTCACCCGTCTCTGCGATAACATATGCAGAAAGATTATTGCAAAATATGCCAGATAATGTGAAAATTTCAACCGTTATTGGACGGTATTATGCGTTGGACCGTGACAATCGGTGGGAAAGAATAAGCCAAGCTTACAATGCAATTGTAAAATCCGANTCTGCNATNGTNNGNGAANATNTTTATGATGCNATCAACTCTGCATACGNNGNTAATTTAACNGACGAATTTATNCCAGCAACTGTCATAAACGGTTATGGAGGTGTAAANGACGGGGACGGTGTATTTTGTTTAAACTTTCGNTCAGATCGCGCCAGAGAGATATTAAGCGCAATTGGCGACCCAGGCTTTGATTTTTTTGAAATTGGCAGAAGACCAAAACTTTCAAGTTTTTTGGGTATGGTTGAATACTCAACAAAACATAACAGCTTTATGAAAACCTGTTATCCAAAAAAAGCTATAAAAAACACGCTGGGAGAATGGGTGGCTAAGCATGGAAAAAGCCAGTTCCGNGTTGCAGAGACCGAAAAATATCCACACGTCACTTTTTTTCTCAATGGCGGTANAGAATTACCATTTGANGGTGAAACAAGACACATGCCGCCATCTCCTAAAGTAGCAACTTATAATTTGCAGCCAGAAATGTCTTCAGAACAAGTCACAGAAAGTCTTGTTACAGCAATAGAAACTAATATTGATCTTATTGTAGTGAACTACGCCAATCCTGACATGGTTGGTCATACTGGCGATTTTAAAGCTGCTGTAAAAGCATGTGAAGCAGTAGACTATGGGCTCGGTAAGTTAATCGCGGCANTCAAAAAAAATAATGGATGCTTAGTTTTGACGGCCGACCATGGAAACTGTGAGTTAATGGTGGACCCAGAGACTAAAAAGATACACACTGCTCACACAACTAACTTTGTACCGTTTGCTATTCATGGTACCAGAAGAAATATTACACTGAGAGAAAGTGGGAAACTTGCAGATGTAGCCCCAACCATNCTCGATTTAATGGGACTGAATCNACCTGAAGAAATGACAGGAAAAAGTATGATTGAGGAGGTATATTGCGAATAGCGATTACCACTTTTAGTATCATTTTGGGTCTAGTATTTGCATCAAAATTACTAGCTTACGAGAGCATTTCTTCCCGAACACAGGAAATAATTGATGATCTAAATAGTGCACGAAGCGAACTTAATTCTGCCAATTCATATCGCGACAGGGTCAGTGCACTATCCAATCTAATAATGGAAACTGAAAAATCTTTGGGAGACTTAAGATCTAAATACCGGGTTATTAAGTTACAGACAAAAAAACTAAACACAGATTTAATATTCCAAAAAGAAAAAATATCAGAACTGGCTGGCGCGCTCCTAATAGTGGGTAAAGAGCCAATTGGATCGATGCTATTACACCCCAGTGGGGCACTCAGTAATGCGCGCTCAACATTAATTTTATCTGATATTTTGGAAGGAGTGAGGACTGAGTCAAAAACTCTTAAGAAAAACCTCAATAAATTAATGCTATTAACAAACCTTACCAAAAAAGCAGAGAAAGAAATGAGAATTTCTTTAGAAAGCATTCAGAGCGCTAGGGCTGCACTTATAAAAGCGGCATCTGATAGAACTGACCTCCCAATGCGTTTTATTGAAGACCCAGAAAAGCTCAAGGCAATATCAAAAAGTTCCAAATCATTAAATGAGTTTGCAATTGCCCTAAACTCTTTAGAAAAAAAAATCATTAGGTCCGAAGAACCCATTTCGAACGATTACGCAGGTAGCCTAAGTCTTCCCGTGGAAGGTATAATTGTCCGCAAATTTAACGATGTAGATGCAGCAGGAATAATACGGCCTGGAATAGTTATCCGCACAAAAAACCATGAAATTGTAACTTCACCTATTTCTGCAACTATTCGNTACGCAGGGCCACTATTAGATTATGGAATGGTGTCAATTTTGGAACCAGAGGATGGTGTTTTGCTAATATTTGCAGGTTTAGGCGGGGTATTTGGAAAAGCAGGTCAAATACTTTCTAAATCAAGTCCCATTGGCTTTATGGGCGGTCAGAATATAAGTGCTGAAAANTTTATAACAGAAACAGAATTGAGTAGTGGAAGACTCTCGCAATCCCTTTATATTGAAGTAAGATANAATGATAAACNCCAAGATCCTTCTGACTGGTTCGAAATCGATANGGAATAATAAGATGAATAAATATTTTTTGGCTGGAATTTTGGGNTGTGCTTTNGGTGCCTTGGTATCTGTTAAGTTAGCAGGACCCGTATTGGCAGAAGAANCGGAAACAAGAAANACAATATATGAACANTTGGATCTGTTTGGAGATATTTTTGAGCGTATTAGGTCAGAGTATGTTGAAGAAGTAAGTAGTAAAGANTTAATTGAGGCAGCCATAGATGGCATGCTGACTTCTTTAGATCCACATTCAAGCTATCTGTCTGCAGACGATGCTGCCAAAATGAGAGTACAAACTAGAGGCGAATTTGGAGGCCTTGGGATAGAGGTTACCCANCAGGAAGGCTTCGTTAAAGTGGTTTCTCCAATAGATGGTACACCTGCAGATGCTGCCGGTATGGAGGCAGGTGATTTTATAACACACGTGGATGGTCAAAGTTTGTTAGGTTTAACTCTTGATGAAGCAGTAGGAATGATGAGAGGACCGGTAGGATCCGAAATTATAATTACGGTTGTAAGAGAAGGCGAAGACGAGCCTTTTGATGTTTCTATAATTCGCGATACTATTAAACTAACTGCGGTCAGGGCTAGAACAGAAGGTGATACNATAGTTCTCAGGATCACTACTTTTAATGACCAAACTTATCCAAATCTTGTGAGTGGATTAGAAAAGCAAGTTGAAGAAGCCGGTGGTATGGGAAACATCAACGGGATAGTTCTTGATTTAAGAAATAANCCAGGTGGATTATTAAACCAGGCAATTCGTGTGTCAGATGCCTTTTTAGAAAAAGGTGAAATTGTTTCCACAAGAGGAAGATACAGTGAAGATAGTGAAAGATATAATGCCAAATCAGGAGACCTCGCAAACGGCAAACCAATTGTTGTTTTGATAAATGGTGGCTNCGCTTCTGCTTCTGAGATTGTTGCCGGAGCCCTGCAAGATCACCGAAGGGCAATTGTTGTAGGAACTCGCAGTTTTGGGAAAGGCTCGGTTCAAACGGTTATGCCTCTAAGAGGCGAGGGAGCGATGCGCCTCACAACATCTCGTTATTACACTCCCTCTGGTAGATCAATACAAGCACTCGGGGTATCACCAAATATTATCGTCGAACAACCTAGGCGAAAAAACTCTGATTTAGAAGCTGAAGAAACAAGGCGGAATCGTAGTGAAGCAGACCTTCGAGGTGCACTTTCTAATGATAGNCTTTCAGAAGATGAAATACAGCAAATAGANGCTGATAGATTNAAAGCAGAAAATGCNGCNAAGCTAAGAGAAGACGATTACCAGTTAGCTTATGCAATTGATATTTTAAGTGGNCTATCTGCTATNTCCATCCAAAACTAATGCAAACAAACTTTAANAAACTCCCATATCGTTCCAATGTTGGGATCATGATGGTNAATGAAAAAGGANATGTGTTTGTCGGGCAACGACTAGATAATAATCAAAATGCTTGGCAAATGCCGCAGGGCGGGATCGATGCTGGTGAAGATCCAGAAACTGCAGCATACAGAGAGCTTTTAGAAGAAACGGGTGTAAAAAAACAAGACATACGATTTNTAGCGTCTTCATCTCAGTGGCTGTCGTACGATTTGCCAGAAGATTTAATACCAATCCTATGGAACGGTAAGTTCAGNGGACAAAAGCANAAATGGTTTTTATTCAAGTTTCTTGGTGANGACGGGGATATTAATATAGCAACNNAACANCCCGAATTTTCAAAGTGGAAATGGATTNCAAAAGAAAACTTGTTGAAAGAAATAGTTCCTTTTAAGAAATCTGTTTATGAAAACGTACTAAAAGAGTTTAAAAATATTTAACATGTCTAAAACTTAAGTTTATTTTCCTCCAATGCTAGGTAGTATGGTAAAGCAATGCTGGAAATTTCACTTTGCTCTGCATTGAGATTTGGCAAATCACCCTCTTCGCCGGAGAAACCTTCAGAGCGATGAACCGCACCATACCAATGTTTAGCCCAAACTCCATCACTTTTATGCCCGCCTTTTGGCCAAGACAACATCTCAGGCATAAATTTTACACCAACCTCACTACACAAGCATTCTAACGCAGAACGTGGGTTTCTACGAATATCAAAGCTATCAATAATTATTGGTTTTTGACCTGTCTGGAAAACATAGTTAAATAAATGTAGCT
>PAHS01000005.1 GCA_002711145.1 Marinovum sp.
GCATGTTGAGGAAACTCGCGTTGTTGTGGTCGACGGAAACCGTGTCGAAGAGTTTGATTTTGAGTCGGAAACACGAAGACAATTAGCGGGTAATATTTATCTTGCTAAAGTAACTCGGGTGGAGCCATCACTACAGGCGGCTTTTGTTGATTACGGTGGAAACCGCCATGGGTTTTTAGCTTTCTCTGAAATTCACCCTGATTACTATCAAATTCCCATAGCGGATCGGGAAGCTCTGATGGAGGAAGAACGAGCCTATGCTGAGGCACAGCGGGAACTTGAGGAAGGTGGGCAAGCGGAAAAAAAACGCAGTAGGGTTAAGTCTAGAGCAAAGAGTATAAAATCAGACGACTCCATTCAAAAACACGAAGTTGAGGAAGATAACAAGGGTGAAGCGCTTGATAGTGGATTGTCCGGTGCTGGAGAAAGCCAAACTGATTTTGACAGCGTCTCAGATGATAATTTAACAGACAAACCTGATATAAAAAATTCTGAATTATCTAATGATAGTAGTAATTTAATCGATGCGGTTGATAAAGTGGACCCAAGTAATGAGATTTCTGCAGAAGATGGATTGAATGAGATAGAATCTATATCGGAGGCTGATGACCCTTTAGACTTACGGGTGATAAGCAAACCAAGACCGCGTCGTTACAAAATCCAAGAAGTAATTAAAGTGCGGCAAATTTTATTGGTGCAGGTAGTTAAAGAGGAGCGTGGAAACAAAGGAGCAGCTTTGACTACTTACTTATCATTAGCTGGCCGTTACTGCGTTCTAATGCCTAATACTGCAAGGGGAGGAGGTATTAGTAGGAAAATAACTAATGCCGTTGATAGAAAAAAATTAAAAGAAATTGCTGGTGATATTGAGGTGCCTTCAGGTGCTGGTTTGATCGTTCGTACGGCTGGAGCAAAAAGAACTAAAACAGAGATCAAAAGAGATTATGAGTACCTGCAAAGATTATGGGAACAAATAAGAGAGTTGACACTAAAGTCTATTGCTCCTTCGAAAATTTATGAGGAGGGCGATCTCGTAAAACGTTCAATACGCGATTTGTACAATAGAGATATAGACGAAGTTCTAGTTGAGGGAGAGATAGGCCATAAAATTGCAAAAGATTTTATGAGAATGATCATGCCCAGCCACACCAAAAATGTTAAACAATATAGTGATCCACTTCCATTATTTTCAAGATATCAGGTTGAAACATATCTTACATCTATGTTCAATCCGGTAGTTCAATTAAAATCAGGTGGATATCTAGTTATTGGAGTAACGGAAGCTCTGGTAGCCATTGATGTCAACTCTGGAAGAGCCACGAAAGAAGGCTCAATTGAAGAAACTGCTCTAAAAACAAATCTAGAGGCTGCTGAGGAGGTATCTCGTCAACTGCGATTACGAGATTTGGCTGGTTTAATAGTCATTGATTTCATAGACATGGAGGATCGTAGAAATAATTCTGCAGTCGAACGGAAATTAAAAGATAAATTAAAAACAGATCGTGCCCGTATACAAGTTGGGCGAATTTCAGGTTTTGGCCTTCTTGAAATGAGTAGACAGAGACTTCGACCAGGAATGATCGAAGCAACCACTCAAAATTGTTCACATTGTCATGGTACTGGACTGATTAGGTCTGAGGAGAATTTGGCCTTATCGATTATACGTCAAATAGAGGACGAAGGGGTACGTGGCCGATCAAGCGAGATTATTGTTAAATGTCCTGTTTCGGTTGCAAATTTTATCGTTAATCAAAAACGGGAACATATCGCAAATATTGAGGCACGATTTTCACTATTCGTGAGAATTAATGCTGATACAGCCTTAGTTAGTCCAGAATATTCAATAGAGAAGTTGAAGACTTCTTCGAAACCTCAAGGCGAGAAACAGGCAACGCCCGTGTCATCAACAACGGTTGGTGTAAGCGATGTTGGTCCAGTTGGCGAAAATGATAATGACGAACCATTATCGCCGTCTATTAATACTTACGCCGATGATGATGATGGTAAGCCTAAAAAACGAAGACGGAGACGGAGACGAAAATCTAAGCAAGGTGTTGAAGATCAAGAAGTTGCAGTGAATGGGATAGAAAAAACGGAAGAGTCCGATGTAACGCTTGCAGGAGATTCAAAAGAGACCTCAGAAATAAAAAATAGTATTTCAANTGATCAGGNGGCAGAAAANAANAAACTGNCTGGTGATGATGATGCTAATACAGCTNTTCCAAAACGTAAGAGATCGCCCAGAAAAAAAACTGTCGTGAGTAAGGATAATGAGCAAGGTTCTGAGGNCAGCGATACNAAAGAACCCTNNACCGCACCAGAATTGNGNGAAAATGATGAAGGCNGTGATGCTTTAAAAGTTAAAAGTAAGCCACGGGCTCGAAAAAAAGTCANTAAAGAAACTGATACTAAAGATGCAGGCCATTCACTTANCAGCGNTTCAATTTCTGAAGGTGAGGAACCTGTAAAAAAGNCAGATANGAAAGTTAAAAAGGTATCAAAGAGTAAGTCGGTTGGAACTAAAAAAGCCAGTNCTCAATCAGTAACTGCCGAAAGTATGGATGAGGATATAAATAAATCCATAATAGAAAATAAAGTTAACANGTTAGAGGGCGAAGAAACAAAGAAAACAAGAAGGCGTGGATGGTGGTCTAAAAAGAGCTAATTTTGCAANATTAATTNACCTTTTTAACTGTGTACTCTTTTACTCCATTTTCTGAATTCGTTTTGGATANCAACTTNTTTCCTGTTTCATTACAGAAATGNGGGATNTCTATTGCTGCTGCTGGATCGTCTGCAAGAACAGTTATTAAACTGCCATTGTCCATGGATTTCAGGTGCTTTCTTAGCTTNAGTACTGGTAAGGGGCACAGAAGGCCCGTTGCATCCAAAATTTCTTTTTTCATGTGGGTGATTATAGCTTTTTTCCGTAATTCGTCTATTTAGAATGATAGGTAGGTCTAACATGCGTATTTGCGATAAATTGGGATAATCTATGCTTGGTATTGATATTTTTGACGCTTCTTTGTTACCGGCAATTCTAGTTTCACTCTTAGCTGGATTGATATCTTTTTTAAGTCCTTGTGTTTTACCAATAGTGCCACCTTACTTGGCCTATATGAGCGGTATTTCTTTAGATAAATCTGATCAAAAGGGTAATATAAAAGTTGTACTAGTAGCAGCTTCNTTTGTTTTGGGGTTATCTACAGTGTTTNTGATCCTTGGCATTGCCGCATCATCATTTGGAATACTTGTATTAGGCTATCAAGACTTACTTAATACTGCTGCTGGGTTACTAATTATGTGTTTTGGATTACATTTTTTAGGNATAATNCNTATTCCCATTCTAAATAGAGAGGTTAGATTTAATGCCGGTGATCGGGGAGGCTCTTTTTTTGGTGCTTATCTTTTAGGCCTTGCATTTGCATTTGGTTGGACACCGTGTATTGGCCCACAACTTGGNGCAATACTTAGCCTCGCTGCAAGTGAAGCTTCTGTGTATAAGGGAATAATTTTATTAGGTTTTTACGCTCTAGGATTAGGCATTCCATTTCTTATTGTGGCTACTTTTTTGTCTAAGATGNGTAATACATTAANCTTTTTTAAGCATAATTTTGAAATTATAGAGCGTGTAATGGGGCTGTTACTTTGGACGGTTGGGCTTTTAATGCTATCTGGAGGGTTTACTGATCTGTCTTTTTGGTTACTTGAGACCTTTCCATTCTTGGGAACTCTAGGTTAATTGGTGTAGGTAAAGCATTAATTTTTAAAAGCGAGAAATTAATCCCTGTTTAGATGGTGTTTTAGAACAAACTCTCTTAACGCAGTTGCAAGACCACAGGTTTCCAGATTTCGACTTATATCTATTCTAGCTACAAGTTGATTTATTGAAAGATCCTGNTCTTTAGCGATATTTTTGAGNTCGTCCCAAAAAAGATTTTCAAGGGATACTGATGTGTTATGTCCATTTATGATCAGCGATCTTTTTTTGGGGCGCATTTTTTCACGTTAGGTTTATTTGGGNCCAACCATATTTTCTGGTTTCACGATTTTATCGAAGGATTGTTCATCAACAAATCCTAATTTTAATGCTTCTTCTTTCAGTGTTGTTCCATTCTTGTGCGCACTTTTTGCGACTAAGGTAGCATTGTCATAGCCTATTGTAGGTGCTAGGGCAGTGACTAACATTAAGCTCTCTCGCATTAATTTCTCAATACGAGCTTTATCTGCCTTTAAACCTATTATCAGATTATCAGTAAAAGCCGAACAAGCGTCTCCTAGCAACTGCATTGACTGTATTACATTATAAGAAATCATGGGCTTAAAAACGTTTAATTCAAAATGCCCTTGTGATCCCGCAAAGCAAACTGCAGCATCATTACCNATAACCTGGGCACAAACCTGAGTAAGGGCTTCACATTGTGTAGGGTTTACCTTTCCGGGCATTATCGATGATCCTGGTTCATTTTCTGGTAAAATTAGCTCGCCTAAACCACAACGCGGTCCTGAACCTAAAAACCTAATATCGTTAGCAATTTTAAAGAGACTAGCCGCCAAAGTTTTAAGACTTCCAGAGATATGTACCATTGCATCATGTGCTGCAAGTGCTTCGAANTTATTGGGNGCAGTAACAAATGGTAAGNTAGTTTCTTCTGCAATATACTTTGCTACCGTAATGTCCCATCCTACAGAAGTGTTTAAACCNGTACCTACTGCTGTTCCTCCTTGAGCTAATTCNTAAATGTCTCCTAAGGATTGTTCAATCCGCTCAATTCCCTTTTTNATTTGGTGTCGATACCCCGAAAANTCTTGTGATAATGTNAGTGGTGTAGCGTCTTGCGTGTGTGTTCGACCAATCTTAATTATNCCTTCAAATTCAAGTATTTTTGAATCAATNGCANTCATAAGCTTTCTTGCATTAGGTAGAAGGGTCCGATGAGCGGTAATGGCAGTAGCGATGTGCATTGCTGTTGGGAAAGTGTCATTTGATGATTGGCCCATATTACAATGATCGTTTGGATGGATTGGCTCTTTTGAACCGATTACGCCTCCTAATATTTCAATAGCCCGATTAGCTATTACTTCATTTGCGTTCATATTCGACTGCGTCCCAGAACCTGTTTGCCACACGACCAAAGGGAAATGGATGTCAAGTTTACCAGAAATAACTTCGGAGGCAGCTTCCACAATTGCCATGCCAGCANTCTTATCTAGTTTNCCAGATTCCACATTAGCTAATGCGCAAGCTTTTTTTATTACACCAAGGGCTTGGATNAATGCGGNGGGTTGNTTTTCCCATCCAATTGGGAAATTAAGAAGTGAGCGTTGAGTTTGAGCGCCCCANTATTTTGANNTNGGGACCTCCAACGGTCCAAAGCTATCAGTTTCAGTACGTGTTTNTNTCATTTATTNTCTACTCAGTTATGGCTTGTATTTCACGCTGGTATGATAAGAACTTATTTTCGGAAGCTGTCTAAACTTACGACATCTCCTTTTTTCTTGGACGATTTNTTTTCTTTGTCATTTNCCTTTTCCATCTCAGAAAATTTAGGTTGTTCATCGTCTTCGTTTTGTTCAAATCTTAATCCAAATTCAACCGATGGGTCCACAAAAGTTAATATTGCAAGAAATGGAACGACCAAGGATTCTGGTTGATCCCCAAAATTCAGAGTAATATCGAACCCATCCTCCTTTACATTAAGTCCATCAAACCAATGCTGAATAACAATTGTCATTTCTTCTGGATATCGCTGTCGGAGCCATTCAGANATTTNCACACCCTCAACGGTCGTGTCAAATGTNATGAAAAAGTGATGCTCTCCAGGAAGGCCACTTTGCTCAACATCTTTAAGAACATCAAAAATTAAAGTACGCATAGCCTTGTGCATTAATGTTCCATAATCGATGGTCTTGTTCATGAATCACACCTTTCAAATACGATGCTTACAATAGAAATATTAACAAAAAACAAAAGGATAAATATTAAAAATATTAATTANAGCATAGGTCAGTGTAGTGACTTTGTTAATAGTTAAGTGAAGGGTATTCTGTTGCGAGGAACCCTTCTAACCCCACCCAGCGATGCTAATCACTAGGGATTAAAGGTCAGTATCGCCGACTGCTTACGCAGCCATTGCTACTGGAGCACGATTGTCATTTGCAATTGTACTTTTTGCGCCGATAACGGTGGCATCCCGCCGAGACAAAGCTATCTCCTTTACACGTTCGTCTATCCTATTTCGACCCCATATGTCCGCAAATATTTCGGTTTATGGTGGAGCCGCTCGGTACCGCCCCGAGGTCCGACCCGCTTATTACGAGCGCGTTTATGTCCATAGCTCAAAGAGCAATAGTCTTATAGAACGTGTATGTGGTGACTGCAATAAAAAATACATAAAACACTGACGCCACGTTTATTATTATTTGAATTGTCAATAAATCTNACATCAGGCATTAGTTTTGCTTNNTTAGTTACNGAGGTCTCGATGATTTCTGAACCAATCAGNAAAATGTCACAGGTTCATTGGATTGTTCTTTTCCTATGTATTTCAATGGCGTGGCTATTTTTATACTTGCTCTCGGTACCCGAAGAACTTCGATTGTTATCAAAAATCTATGGAGCTAATTTCTTAAATGAATTTTGTGTAATTACTCCAAATGTAAATGGTTTTTTACAAATTTTTTTAATGTGGGCGTTGATGTCCGCAGCAATGATGGCTCCTACTGCTTTACCAGCGTTTGCAGTTTACGAGGAATTAGGCGACAACGTGGAAATTGATCTTTGGCGTCTNNTGCTAGGATATCTANTAATATGGATTGTTTTTTCATTTTTTGTCTCAATTCTTCAAATGGCATTGTTCCTTTTTGGATATTTGGACAATTTAGGACAGTCGACATCGAACAAATTATCNGGCTCAATATTNTTCCTCGCTGGNGTCTACCAATTTACAAGCTTTAAAGAAGCATGTTTATCGAAATGTAGAATGCCTTTGACCTTCTTTATGCAGCATTTTGACCAAGGCCCAGTAGCTAACGGTTTGCGATTAGGTGCTGTTTGTTTGGGCTGTTGCTGGGCGTTAATGCTTCTTTCATTTGTAGGTGGTGTGATGAATTTAGCATTTATGGGATTAGCTACATTTTTAATGATAATTGAAAAACTGCCTCAATATGGTCGTTTTTTAACAACGCCACTTGGATTAATTTTGATTGTATCTGGTTTAAATTTATTTATTTTTTGAAAGGAAGGGTANGCTTATGGAAAATGAGAAAATTGAAGCGCCTGCAAAAATATCAAGCAGACACCCAGCAGCCGGCCCTAAAGAGGATGGATTAACGCCTTGGGCTGTTAAAGGTGAGTTAATTTTAAACTGCAACTGCACAATTTTTTGTCCGTGTGTCGTGTCTCTTGGCAAGCATGCGCCTACAGAGGGCTACTGTCAGGCTTGGGCAGGTGTTAGAATAGATGATGGCTTCTATGGAGATGAAAGTCTAAGCGGACTGAACGTAGGCCTAGTTTTGGAAATTCCAGGTCTAATGGCAAGAGGAAATTGGAAGGCTGCTGCATATATAGATGAGAGAGCGAGCCACACAGCTTACGAAGCTTTAATAAATATTTTTAGCGGAAAAGCTAAAGGCACCACAGGTCTCTTTAAAGTTTTGGTTAGTGAGTTTTTGGGAGCTGAGAGAGCTCCGGTTGAGTTNACTACTGAGGGTAATGCTCGCAGATTAATGGTTGGAAAAGCCATTCAAGGTGAGATTGTGCCCGTAGCGGGTAATGGCGGTAAGGATATTGTTGTCACAAATACCGAATATTGGATGGGTCCAGATATAACGGTTGCTACTGCCACAAAAGGGCGTGTTCGTGCCCATGGTCGGGTCTGGGATTTTGATGGCCGCTCTGCAGAAATTTGTCAGATCGACTGGAAAGGTCCTCGATAATTTACCAAAAGGAAACCAGCTATGGCACTACTATCTCCGTCAAGACGACTTCGTCGAACTGTATTTTCTCAAGGCGTGGAAGCCGCTGGTGTGAAGGCATATACGGTTTATAATCATATGTTGCTCCCGACAATTTTTCGAAGTGTAGAAGAGGATTACCATCACTTAAAATCTGAAGTGCAAATTTGGGATGTGTCCGTCGAACGCCAAATAGAATTGAAAGGTCCGGATGCTGCTCGCTTAATGCAGATGCTTACACCTAGAGATTTGAGGGAAATGAGTGAAGGGCAGTGTTATTATGTTCCAATAGTAGACGAAACAGGCGGTATGTTAAATGATCCTGTAGCGGTAAAAATAAATGACGAACATTGGTGGGTTTCAATTGCTGATAGTGATCTTCTCTTCTGGATTAAGGGAATAGCAAATGGTTGGCGTCTTGATGTGTTAGTGGATGAGCCCGATGTTAGCCCTCTTGCTGTGCAGGGGCCAAAATCAGACGATTTAATGGCAGATGTGTTTGGTGACGAAGTTCGGAGTATAAGGTTCTTTAGATTTAAAAGATTAGAGTTTAANNNTCAGCCATTTATTGTGGCGCGTTCGGGTTATTCGAAGCAAGGAGGATTCGAGATATATGTTGAGGGTGATAAAAATGCNATGCCTCTTTGGAATGCTTTGTTTGAAGCGGGCAAAAAANATAACGTACATGCTGGNTGTCCAAATTTAATTGAAAGAATTGAAGGTGGTCTTTTAAGTTATGGTAATGATATGACTGACGACAATACACCTCATGAATGTGGTCTAGGAAAATTTTGCGATACCAACGACGCATTAGGGTGCGTAGGTAGAGATGCTTTGCTTAGAGTTGCTAAAGAAGGNCCAACGCAAATGATACGAGCCATTGATATTAGNGGTCCAGAAGTTGGCGTTTGTGACAGGTGGTGGCCAATTATGGTTAATGGAAAGAAAGTTGGCAGAGTAAGTTCTGCTGCGCACTCGCCTGATTTTGGTACTAATGTAGCGGTTGGAATGGTGCGAATGACGCATTGGGACGATGATACAAGTGTCCAAGTGGTCACAAATGATGGGCCTAGGGACGCTTTNGTTAAGGAAAAATTTTGGATTTAGAAAGGTTCAGTGATGTTTAATGCGTTAGTTGTAAGCAAGNATGAAGAGGGACAGACATCAGCTGCTGTAACCCAGATTTCNATGGGCGATTTACCTGACGGAGAGGTCGTAGTCGCGGTCGAATACTCAACAGTAAATTGGAAAGATGGAGCTTGCATGGGTTCTGGAGGAGGTATGGTTAGAAATTACCCCCACGTTCCAGGAGTGGATTTCTCTGGCACCGTAGAAAGTTCTACTGACCCTCGATATAAACAAGGCGACAAAGTAATATTAACTGGCTGGCGGGTTGGTGAAGCATACTGGGGTGGCTATTCTCAAAAAGCAAGTGTGAAAGCTGATTGGTTAGTTCCGCTTCCTAGTGGANTGACAACAAAACAAGCTATGGCNGTCGGTACAGCTGGTTTTTCTGCAATGCTCGCCTTGCAGGCTTTGGAAGATCAAGGTCTGAAAATTGATGAAGGGCCTGTTCTTGTAACTGGTGCTGCGGGTGGAGTTGGTTCGATGGCTACTACTATTTTGGCGCATGCAGGATACGAAGTAGCAGCCGTTACCGGCAGGCCAGAGGNTGCAGAATATTTAAAAGATCTTGGTGCTTCTCAAATTGTTCAGCGTAGTGAGTTAAATGAGGTGATCAAAAGGCCTATGGAAGCTGCGACTTGGGCTGGCTGTGTAGATGCTGTTGGTGGTGAGATGCTTGCTAGATTGTTAGGCCAACTGAAGTATGGTGCCTCGGTTGCGGTAGTTGGAAACGCTAGTGGTACAGCGGTGCCTGCTAACGTTATACCTTTTCTTTTAAGGGGTATTAACATGCTTGGCATTGATAGTGCGGCGCAGCCCTATGCTAATCGAGTGAGAGCTTGGGATAGGATTACTTCAGATCTCCCATTAGATAAACTTGATGCAATGATGACTGAAGCAACGCTGGAGGACCTTCCGTCATTAGGGCGGGATATACAAAATGGTAAAATCAAAGGTCGAGTTGTGGTGGATGTTAATAAGTAGTGATTTTACGACTGGAAGTTATTAGTCTAAAGNCTTGTTTTATAATGCTTAATTATATAAAATTTCGCGATAATTGTCCTTTTGACGACAGGTAGGTTTAATGCAACTAGATATAGATTTTGTGAGAAAGCAATTCCCCGCTTTTTCACAAAAAACCTTACAAGACCAAGCATTCTTTGAGAACGCAGGGGGTTCCTATGCGTGCCAGCAAGTAATTGATAGANTGCATAGATTTTACGTGGAAAGAAAAGTCCAGCCATATTCAAGCTATGATGCGTCTCGGNTTGGTGGTGANGAAATGGACGAAGCGCAAGTTCGTCTCGCCGAAATTCTGGGGGTAGCAACTGATGAAGTAAGTTTTGGTCCTTCAACTACACAAAATACCTATGTTTTAGCTAATGCGTTTGCCGACTGGTTACTGGATGGTGATACGATAATAGTTACAAATCAAGATCATGAAGCAAATACTGGTCCTTGGAGAAGGCTGGCTGATAGAGNTATTAAAGTTTTAGAGTGGCAACTGAACAAAGATACTGGCCATCTGGATATTAATGACTTGCAAAAACTTTTAGAAAATGGAGTAAAGCTCGTTTGTTTTCCTCATTGCTCAAATGTTGTCGGAGAAATTAATAAAGTATCAAAGATTGTTAATTTAATACATTCGTTTGGCGCTTTTGCCTGCGTTGATGGGGTTAGTTATGCGCCTCATGGTTTACCAAATGTAGGCAAGATTGGTGCTGATATTTATATGTTCTCTTCTTATAAAACTTATGGCCCTCATCAAGGCATNATGGTTGTAAGAAGGACTTTGGGAGAAAAACTTCCTAATCAGGGTCACTATTTTAATGCAAAATATTTGTCAAAACGTTTTACTCCGGCTGGACCAGACCATGCCCAAATCGCAGCTTGTGCAGGCATCGCTGATTATATTGACGCTCTTCACCATCATCATGGAGGGCCTTCATCGGCATCTCCAACGCAGCGAGGCGAATTTGTGCATGATTTAATGAGAGCTCACGAAACGGAAATAATGCCGCCACTTCTTGAATGGGNAACTAGCAAAAATTCTGTGCGGCTTCTGGGGCCGGTTGATGCAGAATTAAGGGCACCAACAGTTGCGCTGGATATAAAGCAGAGCCCAAAGGACGTCGCAGAAAAACTGGCGCGAAAAGGTATCATGGCTGGTAGTGGAGACTTTTATGCGGTCCGAGCCTTGGAAGCGCATGGAATAGAACCTAGTAAGGGTGTGCTTAGACTTAGTTATGTCCATTACACAAACAGTGANGAGATTGAAAAGTTGGTAGACGCTCTAGATACGNTAATATGAGTTTTTTAGAGAAACGTTTTGTCAGATAAACCTATTATTTTATATTGGATTAGGCGAGATTTGCGTGTCTCCGATAATCCTGCATTAACTGATGCCCTCANAACAGGTGCTCAAGTANTTCCAGTTTTTATTTACGATGATTGGTTTTCACAACTGGGTGCAGCTCCAAAATTTCGCTTAGAAAAAAGTCTTGAATCGTTACAAAAACGATACGCAGATTTAGGTTCTTATGTTATAATAAGGCAGGGAGCGGCTATAACTGTACTACGTGAATTAATAAACGAAACTGGTGCAACATCGGTTATCTGGTCTCGTGATCTTGATCCAATGGCAATCTCTCGAGANTCCAAAATAAAAAAAGATCTAAAAGAAAGTGGNGTTTCAGTCACAAGTTACAGAGGGCAAGTTTTATTTGAGCCCTGGACAGTAAGTACGAAGACGGGCGGTTTTTATCGAGTTTACACTCCATTCTGGAATTCGGTAAGAGATAGGTCAGTAGAGCCATCCTTCGAAGTGCCCAATTGTGTTTCGTCCCCAAGTAAAAANCCNGCAACATTAACTGTGAAAGATCTTGATCTTGCAATTGAGATGTCGCGTGGGCNCAAAATTTTAAGTCAATACGTGGAGGCAGGNGAGCTTGCTGCCCAGACNAAACTTAAGAAATTTCTTGATGGACCAGTAGTNAATTATTCGGAAGATCGCAATATTCCGCAGTTNNATGGCACTTCTTCACTCTCTGACCATCTTGCATGGGGAGAAATAAGCCCTAACCAATGCTGGAATAGCACGTTTCCGCTGGTCTTAGACGGAGTTCAAGGTTCTGAGACCTTTTTGAAAGAATTAGTTTGGCGCGATTTTGCTTATCATTTGATCTATCATACACCACATATTGTTAGTGGAAATTGGAGACCTGAGTGGGACGCATTTCCTTGGAGAACAGATCCGAACCATGACGATGTAATTGCATGGAAGCAAGGAAGAACCGGTATTCCGTTTGTTGATGCTGCTATGCGTGAAATGTATGTAACTGGGCGCATGCATAATCGAGGCCGCATGATCGTGGCTTCATTCTTAACCAAGCACCTCATGACACACTGGCGCATTGGTCTTGACTGGTTTAGTGATTGCTTAATTGATTGGGACCCTGCTTCAAATGCGATGGGTTGGCAATGGTCTGCGGGTTCAGGTCCGGACGCTACGCCTTATTTTCGCGTGTTTAATCCTGTAACTCAACTTCAAAAATTTGATCCAAATGGTATTTATACAATGCGTTGGATTGCAGAATTATCTGATAAACCCTCGGCCACATCATTATCTTACTTCAATGCAATACCAAAACACTGGAATTTTAGTGAAGAATCTGTCTATCCTTCTCCTATAACGTCTCCAGAAGAGGGTCGAAATAGAGCTTTGGAAGCATATTCAAGTAGGGGTTTTTGAGATATGTCGGTTTTCACATCCATAGATAATCAACAAAATTTACCTCGGTATTTCAGTAGAGTGTTTGATTTGGTGGGTAAATTAAACTCTGGTAGAGTAGATTTTGTTTTGCCAGATGGAAGACGGTTTAGGGCTGAGGGGAAATGTCCAGGTCCTGTTGCAGAAATTACTATTAATAATCCTGAAGTTTTTGCTCGTTTAATTCGCGAGGGTGATTTGGGCTTTTCTGACGCATATCTTGACGAATGGTGGACGACACCAGATTTGCAAACTTTTATGGATTTTATCCATGCAGATAATGACGATATGTATGATGGGTTTTCGGGAATAGCAATTGTTCGCGCATGGGAAAAGGTACGGTTTTGGTTTCAGTCGAATTCTAAGCGTCAAGCACTTAAAAATATAAGCCACCATTACGACTTAGGAAATGATTTTTATAGTTTATGGCTTGATGACACTATGACGTATTCCTCTGCTCTTTTTAATACTGGCCAGGAAAGTTTAGAAAATGCTCAAATTGCAAAATACGCCAGTATGATTGACCAGATGGGTGTGAAGCCTGGAGATCATGTTTTAGAGATTGGATGCGGTTGGGGTGGATTTGCAGAGTATGCAGCGAAGGAAAGAGGTTTAAAAGTTACTGGTTTAACGATCTCTAAAGAGCAACTATTATATGCTCAGAAAAGAATAAAAAACAAAGGATTAGAAGATAAAGTAGATCTAAAACTNCAAGACTATCGAGACGAAAAAGGAGTTTACGATGGCGTTGCGAGCATTGAAATGTTTGAGGCTGTTGGNGAAAAGTACTGGCCAATATATTTTGAAACAATNAAACATTGTCTTAAACCTGGCAGGCAAGCTACTCTTCAAATAATAACTGTTCATGATGCGCGTTGGGATGTTTACANNAAGAGCGTTGACTTCATTCAAAAGTATATATTTCCTGGTGGTATGTTGCCTAGCCCGACTGTGCTTAGACAAGAAGTTACCAAGGCTGGTCTTCGAGTTCAGCATTCCATTGAATTTGGGAAAAGTTACTCACAAACCTTACGTCGTTGGTTTGACGTATTCAACGATCAGTGGGATACTATCAATGATATGGGTTTTGACGATCGTTTCCGACGTATGTGGAATTTTTATCTGACTTCATGCGCGGCTACATTTGAAAGTGGTAATTGTGACGTTACGCAAATCACTTTACAAAAACCTGAAAGCAATTGAGTAAATTGCACAGTTCTAAATATTAATTTTTTGATTGCTCTTGTTTGATGGATATTTTTGTTTTTGGCACCCTTAAATCGGAAACTCTTCGGACCATCGTCTTGGGGCGTGGATTAGCTCCAATTGATGTATGTACAGCCTCAATAAAGGGTTTTTGCGTTTATTGGGCCAAAGAGGGTCCATTTCCTGTTATGGTACCACAAGAGAGTTCGGAGGCTCATGGTCTTGTTCTTAAAAACTTAAGTGATGTAGATGTTGAGCGTTTAAATTATTATGAGCTGGGTTTTGATTATGTACTGAGCCCAACATCTGTAGAAACAAATGTGGGACCAGCTGAAGTTTCCGCGTATTTTTGTAATAATTCTGATATGGCTACTAAAAAATTGTGGAGCTATGATGATTGGCTATCTGATCACTCTGAAATTCAGTATATCGCTGCTAAAGAATTTCTAGATTTTTTTGGCACAAAATACAGTGATACTGCTCAAGCAATGTATAATAGAATATTTAAAAGGGCAGAAGTTTACGCGAATGAAGCCACCAGCCTTGGTAATGTTATCGAAAAAGGTCCTGAAAGTAGCACTAATATACAAGTTGAAAATATCCAGCGTGAATATTTAGGGTTTTTCGCTTTAAACCAAATAAGCCTTAAGTATTCACAGTTTGATGGAGATATCTCAGAATTAAAAAATAGAGTTATTTTAATGGGTTCAGAGGCGTCTTTAATTCTTCCATATGATCCAATTCTTGATAAGGTGCTTTTGGTTGAGCAGTTCCGAATTGGACCATTTTGTAGGGGGGACAGAACGCCTTGGGTATTTGAACCGGTAGCGGGTATAATTGAGGTTGGCGAGACGCCAGAAGAGGCTGCAAAAAGAGAGGTTTTCGAAGAAGCAGGACTTGAGGTTGATCAACTTGTTAAGATTGGATCTGGTTATCCTAATCCGGGAGAAGCAACTTCATATTTTTATAACTACATCGCGATAGTCGATTTGTCAGAATACTCTCCTGGTATTTATGGGGCAAAAAATGAAGGTGAGGATATAAGAACGCATGTTGCTGATTTTAATAAAGTTTTAAATTGGAGTGTATCTAACAAGCTGCGCGTTTTACCTTTAAATACGATGGTATTGTGGTTAGCGTTGAACAAGCTTAAACTTCCGTCTAGATAATCGTTTCAGAGTATCTGAGAAATTTGCTGGTAGATTGATACAAAATGATTGCTAAAGACCTAGCTTCGTCCATTGGAAATACCCCTCTGATTAAATTAAGGGCAGCATCTGAGGCAACTGGATGTACAATTTTGGGTAAAGCTGAATTTGCAAATCCAGGTCAGTCGGTAAAGGATAGAGCGGCATTATACATAATACGCGATGCCGAGGAAAAAGGTCTCCTCCGTCCGGGAGGTACGATCGTCGAGGGAACGGCAGGTAACACTGGTATTGGGCTCGGTTTAGTCGGTGCTTCTCTGGGCTATAAGTCAGTAATTGTGATACCGGANACACAAAGTCAGGAAAAAAAGGATATGCTNAGGTTAACTGGAGCCAAATTAGTTCAGGTGCCAGCTGTTCCTTACCGAAACCCCAATAATTATGTTAAATATTCTAAACGGCTTGCAGATGAATTAAATAAAACAGAGACGAATGGTGCCATATGGGCAAATCAATTTGATAACGTTGCTAATAGGCAAGCACATGTTGAAACTACTGGACCTGAAATCTGGGCCCAAACTGAAGGTAAGGTAAATGGATTTGTTTGTTCTTGTGGTTCTGGTGGCACTTTAGCGGGTGTTGCATTAGCTTTGCANAATAAGGGAGTAAAAATTGGCCTTGCAGACCCCAAAGGTGCAGCTCTCTATTCNTTTTACAAAACTGGGGAACTTAGATCTGAAGGAAGTTCAATAACGGAAGGTATAGGGCAGGGTAGGATAACAGAAAATNTGCGTGATTTACGACCTGACTATGTGTTTCAAATAGGAGATGAGGAAGCTATACCGATAGTTTTTGATTTACTGGAAAANGAGGGGCTTTGCTTGGGAGGTTCCAGCGGAATCAACATTGCAGGGGCAATGCAGTTAGCTAGGGAATTAGGTCCAAATAATACCATTGTAACTATTTTATGTGATTACGGTACGCGATATCAATCAAAGTTATATAACCCCACATTTTTGAAAAGTAAGGGTTTGCCTGTGCCAGAGTGGTTATTGGACAATNCAATTAATATGCCAAATGTATTCGAGGAATAATCCCAATGAAAAAAACTATATTAGCTTTCTTTTTCGTTTTTATATCCTTTAATTTAAGTTGGTCGCAGGAGGTCACAGATTACGAAAAGTGGGAACTAAATGCGCTNAGAGCGGAAACGGTAATCGAAACTGATCGTGCCTCTATTGAGGCGTTAGAGAAACTGCGACTACAATTAGTCCAATGGCGTACTTCTTTTCAGCAGCTTCAAAACGAAAACCAGGACAGAATTGAGACTATCGAAACGCAAATCGAGTCACTAGGCCTAAAGCCAGAGAGTGGCAAAGACCCTCTTGAAGATCGTCGGGTTGCATTGGATAAGCAGTTAGCGAAGTTAAATGAGCCAATTGTTAGAGCTCAAGAAGCGTTCAATCGCGCCGATGGTATGATCAGTGAGATAGACACCCTAATTTCCCAAAGGAAGGCCTCAGAGTTCTTACAATTAGGCCCAAGTATATTAAATCCCTTGCTGTGGGGGTCAAGCCTCGGGGATGTGTTCAAGAGCTTTGCAACACTTTCAAAAGAGACTTCTGGGGTTTTGTCTTCAACCTACTTTCAAGATCAGTTTAGCGATAGATTAATATCCGTTCTACTAATATCAATTTTTTCTATTTTGCTATTTATTTACTCGGGGAGCATTTCCAATCAATTAAATACAGCCACAAAAAGGTTTGAGAAAGTCATAGAGTTTTTATCGCTCTGTTTTAAATATTTACTACGTTATCTTGCCCTGTACTCTCTGATTAATTTAGCCCAGTCACTTAGTATTTTCGGCATTCGCGGCGACTTAATCGCTGATAACTTTTATCTCTGGATTGGTTATTTTATATTTGCATTTTGGTTAGTTGAAAGACTGCAGCGGTCTTGGCAGTTATCTGCTACAAATAAACTTAGTGTTAAAAACCTTCGAAACTTTGCTATATTTAGTCCCTTATTACTGATGGCGCAGGACTTTGGTTCTGATTTGGCACGTTTGCAATTACTAGAACAACAGTCTTTTTCAGTCCTGACTAGTGCTCTCACTGTCTTAGCTGGCATTTTGCTATGGCGGATTTCTGTGCTCTTAAAATCAGTTATTTCCAGCACTGCAACTTTAAGCAGTTTGCAGTTAAAGCTTTTAGGTTTCCTTAGACGCATTTTACTAGGAGTAGCAGTGATTTCTCCATTGATCGCTGCAATAGGCTACGTGAATGCTGGGTCAGCAATAGCATTGCCAATGATTAAAACTCTAGGTCTGCTAGCTTTGATTGTAATTCTCCAGAGACTGACATTTGATGTGTATGCTGCAATTCTAAATAAATCTGAAGAAGAGGCGGATGCTCTCGCTCCTGTATTATTAGGCTTTATAATAACAATCTCTGTATTGCCATTTTTCGCAATAATCTGGGGTACCCGTGTTTCGAGCCTAACTGAGCTATGGATACAATTTCAAGATGGCATTAAGATTGGTGACAGTAGAATTTCGCCATTAGATTTTCTGACATTTATCCTGTTATTTACCATTGGGTATATGTTGACCCGTGTGGTGCAGTCTGCCCTTCGAGGAAGTATTTTACCAAAAACTAATCTTGATAGTGGTGCACAGAATGCTCTGGTCGCAGGTTTAGGTTATATTGGGGTTTTTATAGCTGCATTGGTTTCAATCTCTAGCACTGGCTTGGATTTGTCCTCACTGGCAATAGTTGCAGGTGCACTATCTGTTGGCATCGGTTTTGGGCTGCAAAATATTGTTTCGAATTTTGTATCCGGTGTAATTCTTCTGATCGAGAGACCGATTAGCCAAGGCGATTGGATCGAGGTTAGTGGTAAAATGGGATATGTTCGTAATATTTCTGTTCGATCAACAAGAATAGAAACCTTTGATCGAACTGATGTGATAATTCCTAATGCTGACTTAGTTTCTGGCGTTGTTACTAATTGGACAAGAGGAAACACGATTGGACGTGTTATAATCCCTGTCGGCGTTGCATATGGCACTGATACCAAAAAGGTTGAGAAAATTTTGAGGGATATAATTTCCAAAAATGAGCATGTAGCCAAAGATCCGGCTCCTGGTGTTGTTTTTCAAGGTTTCGGGGCGGATAGTATGGATTTTGAAATTCGCGCAATTCTTTCTGATGTAAATTATATGCTTTCAGTTAAATCGGATGTTAATCACGAGATTGTGAAACGATTTAATAAAGAGGGAATTGAAATACCATTTGCCCAAAGGGACGTCTGGATAAGAAATCCAGAGGTTTTAAAGGACGTGTAATTGACTGTTCCATTATATTTAAAAGATAGCTACCTGAAATCTTGTTCAGGTGAAGTAATAGAAATTGATGACGACAAATCAATTGTTCTGAACCAAAGCATTTTTTATCCAACCTCTGGTGGTCAACCTGGAGATAAAGGTGTGTTACTATGTGGTGATAATAGGTGTGAAATTATCTCAACTCGTAAAGGAGAAAATGGGAAAATAATTTTAGTACCTGCAAATCACGACTGCATGCCAAAGTTAGGCGATCAAGTTGAACAGATTATTAATTGGGATACCCGTTACAAACATATGAGAGTGCATTCTGCT
>PAHS01000031.1 GCA_002711145.1 Marinovum sp.
GTTCTTTTCTCTTTTATACAAGCTCAAGTTCATTAAGGATTTACTCTGTATTAAGATAACGCCAAAAATAAGTTTTATTATTGTATTATGGTTAATTTCGACAGTGCCTTTAGCATATATTTTGAATAATTCGTGGCACCCATCAGCACTTAAGGTACCCACAACCTATTTTGATTTGAAAATCGGGAACTTATTCTATCATTTTTCTTATTTTTTGGTAGGTGTAATACTTTACTCAAATCAAAATATTTTCGTAAAAATTCAAAAAACCAATGCCATTTTGGTCCTAGGTATTCTATCTATTTCAGCATTTTTCGTACGCCTTTACTCAGATCATCTTACCATCGGACAAGTGGAAAATTTAAGCGAAGTTGCACAAACGCAGTTTGATCCAATGCTGGTATTTTTTAATTCGGTTATGATTGGAATGAACTCTACTTTCTGGTGTTTGTTTTTCATTGGATTAGCCTCAAAATTTACCCAATCAGACAGTGCAGTTATTAGATGGTTGGTAGAGCTTTCCTATCCTATATACATTATACATCTAATCCCAGTTACAATGATGAGTGCCGTATTTTACCATGCTGGGCTAAGCCAGTTAACTATATTGCCACTCGCAGTCATTACTGGTTTTTTTGTTTGTGTCATTTTATATTATATTTTTATCAAATTTACGCCTCTGAATTGGTTGATAAATGGCTACTCTAAATCACCGTTAAAAATAAAATTTTTGGGAGTCTAAAAAAAGCGATTAATCAACAGCATCCAACCAACTCAAATAAATGTCATATTGAGTGAGGATGGGTAGTGTTAGTTAGGACGGGAAGCTGAAGGGAAACATTCCACTCTGCCGTATTGGGCACCAAAGCTAATCAGAAAATTTAGTATAACCTAATCTCCGAACTCTTTATCAAACGCTTTACCATCAAACTTTATATCTTTTATTTCTACTGATTTACCATCTTCTGCATCTATATAACGTCTTCCTTTTTGGTGAACAATTATTGCATCATCTGGGTCTGTAAGATCTTTACAGGCTCGGATAGAGTCGCAGTAATTTATGTCTACAGCAACGTCTAAACCACTACAGTGAGATATGGTTTTATACTCTTCCAAGGTGATAGACAGACTTGGTTTATCACCATACCCATTAGTGAGTTCTTTTATCTTTCCTTGAATACTTATGGTGGAGATAGTTTCGCCTATCCTTGGTATCCATGGGCTATTTATAGTTATAAATTTTTCAATGATTACATTGCTATATATAAATGTTTTATTGACAAAAATTTTATACATCTGCGTCCTCACAAAGATCTAAAAACAAAAATTTTAATCACTTCGAAGCTTATCTAATCTCTTGCTGTTCAAATTCATATTCCAGTAAGTCATTATTCTACCGTAAAATTTTTGAAAACCAACAGTATTAAAAAATTGCTTTAAATTAAAAAATTTATCTCAGATATTGATGCCAGATCCTTATACTATTTTTTTACATTCTTTATCACCAATATAAGCAAATACCGAGCAGGGGCGGTAGAAGCATTAAATGTCAATCGCACTCAAATTTTTTCTCCTATGCGGCACCTTTTTTGATCATATTCTGAATTTCTGATGCTTCAGAATGGACTTCGTAGTGTCTTATCAGGTGGTTAGACCAATCCGGGTTTTCAATTATTGATTTGTAAATATCACCATCCAAATACGCATTTAGCGCCTTCTTGCTTTCGAACATGTAGACACCGCCATAAGTTTTCTCTTCATGATTAAAAATGAAATTTTTATGAATGAGACCATCAATAGCAGCAAAAATAGGAGCATCTTCTTTTACCAACTCATTAAACTGATCAGGGGTGGTTTCGGCGTTAAAGTTTATCACTAGGATATGCATTATTAATATTCTCTTTCTTTTTATGCCCGTTGAGCTTTGTAAACAGTAGAATACATATTAGTTTTTTACTCCTCCATGGACCTTCCAAAACTTACATTTATTATTTTCAAATCTTGCAAAAAACATAACTTGCCACTCAGGTTCACCCTCTTGTTTGTATGAATGCCGACCACAAATTACATTGTCATCCTCATGATATATCTTAAAATCACCAATAGAATGGCCACCCTCCGCGACCCAACCTAAAACTTCGCTTTTAGTTTCATTGTTTCCTTCTGTACTTTCAAATACGTAATCCTCGTCCAACATATTAGCGACCTCTGAAGTATCCCCTGTAGAAAATGCTTTTTGCCACACATTAAGTTTTTCTATTCCCGATAGAGCCATTGTTTATCTCCTTAAATTTTGTCTCAGAAATAGTATTTCAGGTAATTTAAAAATAGTAAGTACAAATACAGTAGTTATGGCAACATTCAAATTCTAGGATATTATTAGTTGCCTAGTAATGTTAAACCAAGAGTAGGCAATATTATTATTCAATATTAGCTTGAGGTACCTCATAGCCATCAATCCAAATTCTAATCGGGTATTTTAAAAAGAATTTAATTGTCCGTCATCCCCCAAGTTTACGTTCTGAGCAGTCTGCAATTAATTTCATATTTTTTTTTGCTGAGACAGCATTTCCTTCAAAAATTACATGTTTTACCGATGGTGAAAGCTGCAATTGTAGAGACGAATTCACTCTTGTTTTCAATTTAGCCACCCCGTTTTTGAATGGTGCACTTTTGCCAGTTCCTAGGTCACGTACAATAAAGTAACGAGATTCAAGCTCACATTTGTTTACTAAGACTATTTCAGCCTTAATTTCCTTATTTGAATTAAATAGCCAAGAGAAAAAACCTTCTGACTGTGCCTGTGTAGCCAGAGTTAAAAATAAGATTGTCACAATGCTTCGCAATCTAGGCTTCCGACATTATTGATAAAACTGGACCCATTGTCTCCTCAACCATTTTGTGACCGGTTTCATTGATTGACTGCTCACGTTGTTTTCGGCGCATTTCTAATTCTGATTTAGCGTCTTCCTCAGACGAAAATATAATTACTGATTGATGTGTGTTCGCATCAATCTGAAACCAAATTATATCTTCTGCTTTTGTCTGAGATCTAAATTCGCGATGCCAACCTTGCATGGTTTCCGCACTGGGAACTCCATCAGGCCACTCCCACTTGGTATGAATTGCATACTTTGTCATTTCAAAGCCTCCTTATCAATCTAACTAGAGAAAAACAAAAATGGGCCTTCATGACAACTATAAAAGCTTGATTAACTTCTCTTTTCCCAATTTATTCTTTTTTGCTAAAAAAATGGAATGAATGGAATGCTACATCCCGACAAAGACAGTATTAATAGGACTGTAATTATTCGCATAGAAACTCCCAATATTTACCATAGAATAACTTAACTCAGAGACCATGCAACACAGAATATTTTTCCGATTGTGAGACATGAAACTCTGAAAGTATCTTCATCAGTAGTGATTGAACATATGTGTGGAGATCACTACGGTAAGGTGGATCAGTTAAACTGATTAGTTAAAAGGTGATTTGTATTTACTTCTGTTTGTATTTAAGGAGATAGGTGTCAAAGTATTTNGCTCAGTGGAAAACNACTGCAATTTCTAGGCTTATTNGTACCNTTTTGATTTTTAGTTATAAACATTTCAAGAGGTCAGTCGTTTAAGATGATATAAATTTATTCATTTTGAAGCTCCCTTACTTAACAAGTCCCTCAGTTTTGAGGGATTTTTTTATACGCAGTATTTGACCTGTATTAGATCCATCTGGACTCTGCTTTGGGGCTGTTTACAATGATTTTTAAGAGCGTCGAACAGTTTACTAATTCTCCAATAGACTTACTCAGATAACGTGAATAGAATTGGAAAGAGTATTTTGGATTTTTTTCTTCCAATAACCATCAGCAACATTACTTGTGCCGCCATAAGTATTAAAAAGAGGAATAAATAATGAAAAGTTTTCCAGAATTGATCAATGAAGCAAATGAGCAAATAAATACTGTTTCAGTTGACGATCTAAAATCTTTAATTGATGACCCAAAGCTTATACTTGTTGATGTACAAACAAAAGAGGCAGTTGAAGAGAGCGGTATGATAAAAAATGCAGTACACGCCAACCGTGGTTTTCTTGAATTTTATTTCGATCAAAGAACAGATAATCCATTTAAAAAAGTAGATGTGAAATCAGATAGTAAAATAATAGTTTACTGTGGAGCAGGAGGACAAGGAGCTCTGGCTACAAAAACGCTTATGGACATGGGTTTCAGTGACGTTAGCAACTTGGAGGGTGGTTCTGGAGCATGGGTTGAAGCTGGAAATATACTGTATGCTTGAACAGGTTATCTAGTGCTCGTATATTGGTTTATATTTAGTGCAGAAGTGGCACATGTAGATATTTTAATTAATGCAAAAAACTCACGGACTGCTGTGTTATTATAATGGGTTCCTATAGGCAACTAGAAGCATGGATGTAGTGCCAGGTAGGCTGTCGCATCATATAGGTGTTGTATAAATCAATTTCTGTTAAGTGTGTATCGCTTTGACCGACATGGTCCAGCAAGTATTATGGGCAACAGTTTTTTCACAAATGTACTATAGTAAACCAATTGAATTAAAATAATTTAGCAGCAAGATTTTACAATTAAAGGTGATTTGTAAATTTATTGAGGGTCTTAGATTTTATTTGAAATTTAGAGGTTTTATAGCCATTAAAGATCCAATCAAGCGGCGTAAACTTGATTAGTAAATAATAGATGATTACCGAGCCAATTATTCCTGCGAAAAAGCTGCAAACAACTACAATTGCAGCATTAACTCCTGCAAATAATAAATAGCCTCCAACTGAATAAACAAACGTAATATGGAAAACATATGTGGGATAAGATAATCTAACTACCCAAGTTAAAATTGGTCCTGTTTGTGTAATCAATTTTGCAGAAAATCCTATGAGCCCTAAGACCATGAAAAGTGAGGCAAAAGTGGACATGCTGCAAATTATCCACTGTTCAAGACTGCTCGAGAAAGTAAATGGACTATCTTTCATTATCCCCCAGGCCATCAAGCCAATTGGTATAATGCTACAACACAAAATTGAGGGCAGCCAAAAAACTTTCCTTTGCAAACGGTTTAGAAGTTCTTGGCTATTAAACACCTGCATTCCAATTATAAAAAATGCAAACATGAACAACATTGATCCAATTTTTACTTCACCAAATGTAGTTGGTATCTCTGCAAAGATCCCTCCAATTGGTCTNGCCCANGGCGTAGTTAAANTAATTAAAGGGAGCCAGANTATGACGATTGTTATAAAGTTCAGTTTTACATTTGTAAGTTTCTCAAAAAACTGAGGTGACATGGATCTTATACTCAGCATCAAAGTGTAAAAAATTAATAGATAATATAAAAACCACAAATGATCTAACCGAAGTGTAAATTCCTGACCAGTTTTGAACCAAGAAATACCTTCAGGAATTTTTAGCATTTGTGATGCGGACTCATCTACTGCGGGTATCGCCAGCCAAAGTAATACTAGTGGAGTTCCAAGTCGGAGAAGGCGATTTATTGCATAGCTACCTGTATTTCGTTCTGATAGGCTTAGGCATGTAAAGAACCCAGCCAACAGCATAAATAATGGCATCCTCCATGAATGAATCCAAATGAATAAAATTGCTGCTAATGGTCTCGGCTCAGAGCCGTCAGCTGGTTCCAAATATATGGATAAAGAGTGTAAAAGTACCCCAACTATGAGGGCGAATGCCCTAAGAAAATCAAGGTTATTAAACCGGAGTTTGGAAGCTTTTCCACTAAGTTTTGTCATTATTCAAACCCGTCCCTTGTTACTCGTCTTTTCATAGCACTAATAAGTATTATTCCAAGTATAATTACAGTATCAGTCCAACCACCATACTAAATTTCTACGTCATGAGAGGAACAAAATAATGTGGACACTATTTATCGTTTTTTTAAGTTCGGGCTGGAATGAGCCAGTCCAATATAAGGAAATAAATCGCTTTGAAACTAATGAACAGTGTGAGCTTCGAAGAAAAGACTTGGCTGCAACAAGCTTGGATACTCCCTCAACGGCATTAAATCCTCAAGATCTTCGCACAGAGGTTCCAGTACCCATGATGTATGCTTGTGTGCTAGGCTGATACTTGAGAGCAAAGAAAGGAAAAGCTATGATCGAAATGCACAAGAAGCAAATCGAATGGTTCAAATTAAAACTTGGCGTTAGTGATTACACAGTTGCCTGGATCGGATTTATAAAAGGTGTTGCACTTGGACTATTAATCTACCACTTTTTTATAAGCTAATCAAAGTCACAAAGAGGATTTAACTTTCCAAAAAGGCTATCCGTAAACTATTTTAACGCTAGGCCGAACACTGGTTTGTTGGGCTATGCGTTGAACATTTGGAAAATTACTCAATGCCGGATGCTCTCGTGAAGGTTCAAGCCAAGTGCTAAGCATATATAAGTATATATCAGCAGCGCTAAAGTACTCACCCAGAATCCATTTCTTCTCACCAATTTGATTATCAACTACCTGTAAAGTCTCCGCTAAACGTCTTTGCCCACGCCTTTGTATCCCCGGTTCATCTTCGACCGTATCTGCAAACCTATACGGATGATAATCTTGCTGAAATGCGGTTTGAACTGAGCTCGAAAAGTATACGAGTGTTTGCAGGAAAAGACTCCGCAAAGGTGAATTAGGTGCCGGCGCTAGATTTATTTCGCGATGCTGATCACACAGAAAAATTATAATAGCTGCACATTCGTACATTGCTCCATCGTCCCAGACAAGAACAGGGACCCATCCATTTGGATTTATTCTCAGCTGTTCTGGTGGGCGCGGCATGTCTCTGAGTGTGGTAGTCGATAGCAGTTCATATGGCGCACCTATCTCCTCTAACAGCACTCTGACACCCATAGAGGCGGTTCCCTCTGCATAGTATAATTTATAGTTCATAATAACTTTTCCTTTTGGGACATGGGTTCTGATAAGACCAAGTATAGGTTCTGGGTTATTTTCCCTGATCGCAAAATGCTTTATGAATGGTGGTGTAATTTGCTGCTACATCGGTGGCCCATTTAATTCTTAAAGTATGATCAAGGTGATCAGGTGTTCCCTCCGGATTGCTATCTAATGCTTTCCAATTTTCGTCAGCGACTGAAAGTAAATAAAGTATTCCGTTTTTTATCTGATCGCAGTCGTTCTCTGATAGTATATCATTGTTGTTTGCCATTGCTGCATTAATCCAGATTAATACTGACATTAAGGATAGCAATTTTTTCATTCATTCAACCAGTTTTCATAAGACAGATGATCAGACATCTATCTTATGTTTTAATAAGTAATAAAATTTAACTAACGAATGAGGTATTATGCTTAATCACTGTGCTGACTTCCGCGATTTCACTCGCCGGCACTCCCGCACGGTCTGCATGTTCCTTTACAAGTTCTTCGCTATCAGCATTATAAACGCAGTAAATTGCATCACCGATTACGTAACTCTGCTCTTGCACAATGTTTTTACCTTCAGAACGCATCGCTTCCAGTACTTCTTCTGAGCCTTTGCCTGCATTATTTAGATCATTTTTAGGAAGGCTCCCAGCGCCTGCCATTTCCCTTTTTATTAAAAATTTTTTCATTTGAATTTCTCCTATTAAAATTTACTAGTTTCGAATTGATTAATCTGAGGCAATGGACATTGACATTGTTTCAGGGTCGGTATCGCCACCTGCCGCAGCGATTAGTTCTGCTTCGTTTTTCATATGTTCCTGTATAACTTCCATACTTGGCGTATACATTACAACATGAATAGTGTCTGGGTCACTTACATCGTGTCCTCTGTAAATTGTCTTTATACTATACTTGCTGTTTCGTAGATCTTCAGCTCCATCATAAGTGGCTAGCCAATGATCGTAACCTTTTGTGATTTTTTGCTTAAGTATAAGTGTTGGCATTTTTCATCCTCGAGATTTAACCGTTAATTACTTTAATCATGAAATTCAATTTTTATAGTACAGCTTTTGTAGTTCTATTATTTATTTGAAATTTTCATATATAAGTATCAACAATCTGATATATGAAAATCTGAACAATTAATGTAACGACATGAAATATTTGTATATTCTTAAAAATAGAGCCAAAAGCCATCCTGGAAAAGAGTAGATCCATATAATGTTAAAACTTATCTATTTCAAAATGAGGGCACTAGCTGAGGCCCCACAGTTACTTTTAAATTATGGTAAAATAGAATATGACTATCTTATGTCTTGGGATTACTTCGACGGTGAGTGGTCAAGCGTTAAATCTAAAGTTGCTTTTAAACAGTTACCATTGATGGAAGTTGAAGATGGCACTCAGATCTGTCAAAGTATTGCTATTTTGCAATATATTGAAAGTATTGCAGGTTTAACGATTAACGATCCGCTAAAATCAGCCGAAGCTATGGCGGTTCTGCAAAGCGCTCAAGAATTATTTGCCCCACTAAATCCAACTGTGAACTTTGCTACTGGACAGGACTTTAAAGATAAACGCGATAAAATGAGGAGTGGGCTAGAAAGTAGGTTCTCTGATTTAGCTCGATGCCTTGAAAAGTATGAAGGAAGATATTTCATCGATAACACACCAAGAGCGGCGGAATTTGCTTGTTTCCATCATCTAGATTTGTCAAAAAAGCTTGACCCAGAGATCCTTTACGGGTTCCCGCGGCTAGTTCAATTTGTGGACGATATACAGAATATTGAGGCAGTTAAAAATTATCTTGAGAATAGGCCTAAGTTAGTGGGCGTCGGGGTAGAGCCAAAGTTAATATTGGATGGTAGCGCTCATCCAACAGGCGTAAATAAGACATATGAAGTTTGATAAAAGCTTACTAAAATCTCTCTAAACTTTGTTCAAATTCAAAAATTTTCAGAAGAAGATAAATATATCNCGCTTGAAACCCCAGCTNTGCTCTTNNGTTTTAANATGNTAATTTAAATTAANTAATAATAACAANATTNAAACNTGCNTGTTGGATAGAAATTAANTTTNNNTTNAATATTAAGNACTTACATAAGTATTAAACTTTGTAAGCTNTTNNAAAGCNTTTGTNCGNCCANTTNNGCGGGAGGCCGAAGTANTNCANCCTCCACGNTAATTANCTATTCAGCGTCAACTTTACGATTTTGCTTCTCGTCATAATTTGACTTTCTTTCTTGGTATTGCTGCTCTGACAATCCATGCCAACCAACACATTTACCAGTAGGACTTCGCCCACAACTACAATCTGCCATATTAAATCTCCTTGATATTTTGAAAACGTAGTTTGTTCAAAATATTGGGTTCATCAAACTGAATGCCTCATACCACGCGGACCCTTCAATAGCTAAAAGCATCACTATGGGCATTCCTAGTATAAAAAATATACAGCTCAGAAATGCCCAGCCCAGCCCTTTAGTATTCGTTACACTCTCGCTCATGCATTTGTATCCATGCACATGCCCAATTCGGCATTCCATTCTTGTCCCAATTCACATGTCATGGCTGTTTTGTCACCATGTTTGCCACAACCGTCCGCAAGCGGAAAAGATGTTGACAGGATGACTGCTACAATCGTTGTAATTAAATATTTCATACTATTCTCCTTCGCTACTAATNAANANTTAGATTTCAAAAAAACTAATTCAATGCGACTTTCTGTCAAACCTAGTTTCAAGTATCTCAGAAAGATAATTGATGGTTCAATTGAAACAGAATTTATGTTTCAAGACTTTTGATTGTATGGGCTAGTTGATCAATTCCATCAATTTTCTGATTAATCATGCCTTCCACAAATAAATTTCTAAAACGTCTTTCGAAAGCTGTTATCGCAATAACTGGCTTTTTGTTTGCGTAACTNAATCCTATNTCAGCTGCTGTTCCAGAATCGATATCCTGTCCCGTTAATAAAGCTACAGTAAGGTCAGAAGCTTTTAATGCATTGAGATCATTTGTGAAAATTTTTTGTTTTGTTGTTGTACTCATATTATGCTGGTTTAGTTCTTCGGTCGTAATCCCGCTTTGGTCCCGATGAGGGAGAAAACAATCAAAACCATTATCTTCCAATTCTTTTGCAATCATCTCTAAGTAATTTCTCTCATGAAAATTAAATAAAGGTCCAGCGATATATATTTTTTTTATCAAAAGTAAGTTCCTANTTTGGAATTTTCGTTAATCACACCTTTCAATTAGTTCGAAATCCATATGAACCAGTTCATTAGTTAAGCGATTTTTATATCTTCTTTGCCTTCGCCTTGCTNTGCTCNAATTGGCTCTCCAACTNTTTCTCTTATCCTGGACTAACTCCTCTAGGTCATCGACCGTTTCAATTAGCTCAGCATCTGATTCATGTGTTCTTCGTACCATTGCGAAACTTCTCAGCATACTCTTTCAGTTTATCTCTACATTTTGGATCTGCCAGAGCGGCGGCAGTAAGGACTGTCCCTGCAGTAACTAAAACAACGCCGGTAATTACAACCTTTGCAGCAATAATTTTATGGGCTAGCAACATATAATTCTCCTTTAAGACAGAGGTTAGATTGCCTTTGTTGGTTTTCAAGAAATAAAATTATTGAAATCAAAAATGATTGTGTGCCATCTGCCTGAATTTGTAAGTTGCAATAATTCTTACTGAACTGGTTTAACTCCTAATTTATGTNGANAGTTTTCTTTGATACATATTTCCTATGTCAGTATATCTACCGTATCTTTTCACTCACTAATAGCTTGGGCTAGTACAAACTTTGTAATTGTTATCAGTCATTGTTAACAATAGTACCATATTTTGTAAGTGGTTTTAATCTGCTCGGCCCATGATATAAGNTCCTNGNTTTAGCATGTTAGTCCATTTTTAAATTACGNNACGTCAGNTNGAGTAGNCTGANTTAACTAAGGAAGGAAGCAANATGAGTGCTAAGACAGTCAATGGTTTAATGTTCATTCTGGCGGGTATAACCCCCCCAGTAGTTTATTTAGGATTAGGGCCAGATGGATCGGGCATATTGGATATGGCTCGTACGGAACAACTTTTTGCCTACTTATTTTTTAGTTTGCCTATTGCTTTTATGATGACAAGAAAGGTGCAAACCAACAATTTTCTGGACGCTGGTTTGCTTATACTGGTTGCAAGTATGTCCATGAGTATGGTTGCGGATGCTCTCGGCGCAAGTAGTGAATTTACCAAAATGTCAGATACAGTATCGGTTACTGCCTTCTCATCGATTATGCTTGGCTCTCTGATCTGCGGAATAGGAATTTTCAGAACTGAGCTCTTTCCTCGCTGGTTATCTGGATTATTTATTGCCGCCGCCGGTATTGCTTTTTTACTTTTAGCAACAGCAGCTCCTGCAGATATAGAATCTTACGTACCAGTTTTTTTATTGGTGCACTTAGTAATGATTATTCTCGGTGTGCATACAATAAGACGAAGTGCGTAGGCCTGTTCCTATTAGCCAAAATAAACTCTAGTTAAATTAAAAGTCCCAAATATTAGGGCTTTATTTATTGGGTGCCCTTGTACCAAGAGCCAAAAAAGAATTAGGCTACTAGTAATAAGCACTGTAATTTACAACTATAAGGACGTGCTGTTAATTAAAAATGTTTAATGGCCCACACCAGAAAAGGAATTTAAAATGTGGACACTTTTTTTAGTCTTTTTAAGCGCCGCTGGAGAGCCTATTCAATTTGAGCCATTAACTTCATATCCGGAAAAGATGATGTGTAATTGGGACGCAAGCCGACTCTCGAGAGATAAAGCTGAGATCCTAACCCCAAATACTGAAAGAGATTTTGTAGAGCTTCCAGTTCAGTATGCTTGTATTATGACGCAGCAAAAATAGACTTGAAGTGCATATTTCGGGGTAGATTGGCGCATTAGCTTGAAGCAGTTGATGATTGTTATGAAAGAGTTGATGCTTCTTTTGGGTTTTAAATATAAATGCCATCACCAATGTTATTTTATTCCCATCCACAAGTATTTTAAGCCTTACTGTTATAATAGGTAGCTATTGCCATAAATTTTTTAATATTTTTATTAATTTTTGCTAGTAATGGTTGAGTTGTTATAAGTTCGATCATTCATCTTCTATCAATCGCTTTCGGAATAAAACAATATCATTTGCTTTCTTGTAGTCAGTCTTTTCATAAAATTTGTGCACTTCCGTATTATCTGACCAAACTAATAAATTTACTTGCGGGCAGCCTAAATCTCTTAATTTTTTCTCGACTGCCCGCATCAACATTCTCCCCAACCCATTTCCGCGGAAATTAGGGTGTACACCCAAATAATTTATTATACCTCGGTGACCATCATAACCACCCATGACCGTTCCGATAATTTTATCTTCGTTTACTAAAACAAGAAAAAGTTCTTCACCGAAGCCTTTCTTTCGTCCCAGATCTTTTTGGGGATCATTTTTTGAGCGAATTAAATTACATTCCTGCCACAAGGTTAAAACCTCTTTTCGATCTTCTTCTTGATATATTCGTATGGTTTTCATTGATGGCTCACTGACTATTCTTTAAACCATGCATTTTCCGTTTCCACTGCAAACTGACGATAACGCATTCAATTCTTAGTAGAAGGTATAATGAAAGGCTGACACAGCCAACTGCGAATAGAACGAACAAAACAATTGGTTCTGGTCCCCATTTCACTAATGTGAAATTTAGCAAAGGTGCCATCAAGAGGCCAAAGATCAATATAGTCAAGTATGCAGGTACATCATCTGCTCTAGCCCCGGAAAAGTCTAAGCCGTTAATATTACAGGTAGATTTAAGACATAAGTAATTTTTCAATAAGGTATCATTTTCAAACCTGGGACAATTCCTACTCCAGCCTCTAACTAACGAATTAACGCTTATTTCAATCATCCTTCTACATCTTTAACNATACGTTCGCGCAGTACGATAAAGTAACCGGANATTACAACAACAAAAGCACCCAGCCATGTCCATAAATCAGGCCGTTCACCCAAAATAAATATCGATAACATCATGGCAAATACCAAACGTGAATATCTAAATGGTGCAACTAACGAAGCATCACCATGACGAGTGGCTCCAACGAGCAAGTAATAAGCTGCTACGCCAGATGATATACCGATTAAAAATAAGGTTGCTTCCCAAAAACCTGGCATGACAAACGCTCCGTAAAAGGGGNTCGCTAAAATACCTGCTAAAACTAATGCGAAAAAAGCGTAAATTGATATTGTTAAGGTTGGTAGAGTATCTTTCATGGCTCGAGTTGCTAAATCTCTAGCTGATAAACAGATAACGGCCGCTACTGCCAACAAACTTAGTGGACTAAAATCAGCAACGCCAGGTTTGATAATTAAAAGTATGCCAAGCAAGCCTATAAGGACAGCCAACCATCGCCTTATACCAACAGTTTCTCCAAGAAAAATAGCGGCACCTGCCGTAACTGCTAACGGAGTTCCTTGCAATATTGCTGAAGCTGAAGATAGCGGCGTGAGCACAATTGCACTGACAAAAAATAATGCACCAAANAAGTCACCCAGAGTTCTTATTATTACATGCTTATCCAATAAATCTCGACTGAATATTGGTTGTTGGGCAGCTTTGGCCATCANTATAAAAAATATTGAACCAAGTANNCCCATAATAAACATTATTTCAGATGCAGGAATAGTNTGAGATAAAAGTTTTATAAAAAAATCTTCTAAAGAAAAAAGAGCCATAGAGCCAACCATGAATACTACTGGCTGGAGTGTAGAATCTTTCAAAATCTTATCCTTAGTTTAAGCTATAATACTCATTGAATTATAGAAATAATTTCCTTTGGGTATGTATTGTTTACCGAATTTTACAAGGGTAAGTTTTTAAGAAATGATTGTAAAAGCTAAAAAAATTTTAGGATCAGCAAAAATCATTGATTTTTAAAGTATGACGATCAATAATTTTATAAGATATTGGGAATTTCATCCCAATACTGATGAACAAGAGTAAAGTTGATAGAGGTAAAAGATGAAGTATAAGGGAAAGTG
>PAHS01000032.1 GCA_002711145.1 Marinovum sp.
AAACTCGGCTGATCCTCCGACCACTGTCCTCCATCAGATGAAAATATCATATCTGCTTTCAATAGTTCAATATTGTCTTTTATAAATGGACCAATCGTAGGTGAGCCAATTTCTTCCTGTCCTTCATAAAAAAACTTAACATTCACGGGCAGCTTTTTGTCACTCGAAAGAAGAGCTTCGANTGCCAAAATNGGCGCTAACATATTTCCTTTATCATCTGACGCACCACGACCAAAAATTTTTCCGTCCTTAACAAGTGGCTCAAAAGGTGGGCTATCCCAAAGTTCATATGGATCTGCCGGCTGAACATCGAAATGCCCATAAATAAGTACAGTTGGCTTGTCATCTCCAGCATGTAACCAATCTCCATACACGACTGGATGTGTTTCGGTTTTCATTAATCGAGCGTTGCTTATGCCAATCGACTGCAACTTAGATGATACCCACTCTCCTGCCTTAACAACATCCTGAAAATGCTCATCTGATGCCGATACAGATGGAATTGATATGAAAGTTTTTAGCTCATCGATAAAACGGTTTTGGTTTTGCTCAATGTAAGTACTCCAGGCCATAAGAATTTTCCCTATTTTTTGATACGTTATCAGCAAGTAGCCTGAACTTAAAGACAACGACTGCACAAGCAGAATGCCAAACTGCTATGGGCACTCGATCAATTTTTGTTATTAATATAAAATACTAATGATACTGTCAGTTGGAGGAAGATATGGTTACAGAATTTTCATTAAAAAATATGAAAGTCATTATTTCTGCTGGTGGTTCCGGTATTGGCAAAGCTATATTGGGACATTTCCATTCACAGGGAGCGAAAATTGCAACATGTGATATTAATCGAGATTTCATCAGTAGCCTAAACGATCAGTATCCCGGAATATATACAGAAATTCTGGACGTCTCCAATGAACATTCAGTTCAGTCATTCTGTTCTAATGCAATAGAAAATTTAGGAGGTCTAGACTGTTTGGTGAACAATGCAGGAATAGCAGGGCCAACCAGCAAAATTGAGGAAATTGACGCGTCAGACTGGTCAGAGTGTTTAAATATTTGCTTAACAAGCCAATTTTTGTTCATAAAAAATTGCGTACCCAAACTTCGGTTAAGTGAGAACCCTTCTATAGCCAACCTCTCCTCCGCTGCAGGAAAAATGGGCTTTGCCCTGCGTTCACCTTATGCTGCTGCTAAATGGGGTGTTATTGGCTTAACAAAATCACTCGCTATTGAGTTGGGTAAAGACAATATACGGGTTAATGCTATTTTACCCGGTTTGGTAAAAGGCGAAAGACAAAAAAATGTCTTAATGGCAAAAGCACAGCGCTTAGGAAAAAGCTTTGCCGAAATCGAAAAAGAGGCATTCTCATTTACATCGATAAAGTCATATGTCTACGCAGAGGACATAGCTAACCAGATCATGTTTTTAGCATCACCACTGGGGGCGAGAATTTCTGGACAGTCAATTGCCATTGATGGTGATACAAAGATGCTGGCCTAAGCCAAAAGTTTTAGGAAATAATTAAAAATTATTTTTCTTTTTTCCCAACCGGTTTCAAATTTTCAAACTTTTTACCAGTCTTGTCTTCAAATTCCTTTTCATCCCAGAAACCAATTAATATACCTAACTCAGCTGCTTTTTTTTGAGAAGCTAAGATCTCCTCAGTTCCAGTAGTTCTACTATGGTGGCGCATTGCCCAAGACTCAAGAGCCGCCTCTAACCGAGACCTTGCCTCTTGGTCTATCGAATTCATTGAGCTAGCAAGGTCTACAAGTTCATGTGGATCAGAAAGTAAATCAAATAGGATCGGTTCAAACCCTTCACATCTTATGTATTTCCATCGTCCATCAAATATCATTTTTGTGTGGGCTAAATCTTGTTTTTGATTAAGCTCTTTTGCCATTTCAGACCAATGATAATCATGTTCACTGATAACATAATTTCGAGAGAAACCTGCTGTCCCCTTTAAAAGGGGCGTTAAATCACGCCCCTCAATTATATGCGGCTTAGGAGCACATCCAAAAAAGCTCAGAATAGTTGGCGCCAAGTCAATCATCTCAACAAGTTCAGTTTTAACACTCCCCCGAGATTTATCTGAAACTTTTCTAGGATCATGTATTATGAGTGGCACCTTTACAGCCATTTCATGATAAAAGTCCTTATCTCCCATCCAGTGATCACCTAAATAATCGCCGTGGTCAGATGAAAAAATAATAACCGTGTTTTCGCTTAAATTAGACTTGTCCATCCACTGGAATAACCGGCCCAAATTGTCATCTAGCTGCTTTATTAATCCCATGTAAGCCGGTATCACATGATCTCGCACTTCATCTCTCGAGAAGCATCTTGAAACCCGCGCGTTTTGATATGCACGAAGTAGCGGATGATTGGTCCGCTTTTCTTTATCGGAACGAATTGGTTTATTGATATCCTNTTCTGAATACATTTTATGATATGGAGACGGAACGATATATGGCCAATGAGGTTTAATATAGGATAAATGACAGAGCCAAGGTTGATCATTTTCACTAGCCTGTGACATGAAATCTATAGCTCGATTTGTCATATAAGCGGTCTCAGAATGCTCCTCAGGTATATTTGCCGGCAATCTTGAGTTTTTCAAAAGCCAGCCAGATAACAAATCCCCATTTGCACTAANCCCAGAATTAGCAAAGTCACCCCAGGGATTATCTGAAGTATACCCATTTTCCGCTAAGTAATCATCATAAGAGGACCACCGCTGGCGCTCACTATTTGGATGCAATCCATCATCTCGCTCAAAGGGTACAAAACCACATTCAGAAACACGAACGCCAATTTCACTATTCGGATCAATGCCAAGCCAAGCCATTCCCTCAGCATCGGCAACCATGTGTGTTTTTCCAACTAAAACGGACTGTATACCATTTTCTTTAAGATGATCGCCAATAGTTCGCTCACCAACCCTTAGTGGCATCCCATTCCAAGTAGAACCGTGACTCCTCACATATCTACCTGTNTAAGCAGACATTCTCGACGGCCCACAAACTGGAGATTGAACGTAAACATTGTTAAATTGGACACCTCGCATGGCAAGGGCATCTATATTGGGCGTATATAATTTTGAGTGCCCATAACAACTTAGATAATCAAATCTTAACTGGTCAGCCATAATCCATAATACGTTAGGTGGAGAAGTCATAAGTTATTACCAGTAATAATCAATTTTTATGCCCGTTTGGCGATTTAAAGGTTTCAGTCAATATTTTGTATAATTANTTAGAATCCAAATATTCACTAAACAAAGTAATATCCACTTAAATTCTACTTCTGAAACTTTTTTCAATCTGCCTATTTATTAAACTCTTTAAGTTGTTTTAGACTAATTGTAGTTCCGATAAAAGCGATGTGCTGCATCAATTTAGGATTTTGATATTTTTTCATAAAGCTTGATCTATTCTCAATTGATTACGGATTGATTCTTTAATTGTCCTTTACAATTAATTCGTAGCTAGAAATGAATNGTCTCCCTAATTAGATTGTTTATTTTGGCAGGGCTGANAACAGTTTTACAAAATCGTTTTTGGCTCTGCTTTTTTTGTTAGTAATATGAAAAAATAGGCATTTTTTACATTACAAAATGATAGAGTGATCCAAAATTAAAAAGCAAGCGTAACAAGATTAATATAAAGGATGTTGCTATGCTTAAACCTTGTTTAAAACCCTACCTAATTGGATACGTGAACGCACATTATGAAGATGTGGACGACCAGCTAGTATTCGCTTACGATGAAGCTCATGCAACAAAAATCGTACTAGAGACTTATCAGGATGCTAAATTTGTTTTCCAGTCTCGCCCAATTGTGGAGCAATCTGCTGCGGCTTGACCTCAAACCATGCATTAACTTTCCATCTAACAGATGTTGATGTTTTAAACCAACAAATGTAAGATAATTAAGCATCTTCACCTAGTGTATCGAAACATGTTTAAAAAAGTTTTTTTCACGTCCTTAGTATTACTTCTTAGTTCTTGTGGGACTACCAAAGGGGTTTTAGATGGTGCAGGGTCTGTTCTTGAAGGATTAGCCTCTGACGTGCGAAGTGTTGGTGACTATTTGAACTAGGTTCCCAACCGATATCTCAAAAAAACTCTCTAGACCTGAAACCTCACGTTTGGAAAATTATGGAGATTAGATGTATCCATTTATAAGAATGGCGAAAGAGTTATTCGTTAATAAATCTGCACAAAACCTATCTGTTGGTGAAATTCATGAGTCATTTCATATTTGCTGGCCATGGGATCTTGATTTCTGGTTTGAGCTAAATAACGGGCGGGCACTTACATTGTACGATTTAGGTCGTATTCCATTTTCGGGCAAATCAGGTTTTAGCAGAGTCATTTTCAAGAATAGATGGTCAATGACGATGGCAGGCGCAAATGTAAGATATCGAAAACGTATTAGGGCCTTTGATCGAATAAAAATGCAAACACGAACAGTTTGTTGGGACGACAAATTCTTGTACATCGAACAATGTATGTGGAACTCTAAAAATGAGTGTGCTGGTCACATTATTTATCGGGCCGCCTTTGTAGGAAAAGATGGAATTATTGATCCACAAAGAATTTTTGATGAAATTAAACTGAAGCAGCAGTCACCTAAGATGCCAGATTGGTTGNNGGGCTGGGTTGATTCAGAAAAGAAAAGACCTTGGCCTCCAATGCAAGAATAGCTTGCTTTAGTCTTTAGGAACTTGTTTTACTGCACAAGGCAACGGGAGACTAGTCTATGAATAATGCAAAAAAAACATGGGGTTGGTTTTTTTATGACTGGGCCTGTCAGCCTTACAACACATTAATGGTTACATTTATCATAGGCCCATATTTCGCTACTGTAGCCGCCGAGTATTTCATTGCCAACGGACTAGACAGCGTAACTTCCCGAGCCAATGCTCAATATTACTGGTCTTTAACCATAACAATCGTTGGCTTGATAGTTNGNCTCACAGCACCATTTATCGGAGCGATTGCAGATACTTATGGCAATAGAATAAAATGGATTTATCTGTTTTCTGCTTTATTGATTATTGGTGCTTTTAGCTCCTGGTTCGGTCTACCAGATGGCTCTAATTGGCATTGGATATTGATCTCTTTTGGCATAGGATTTGTAGGGGCAGAATTGGCTTACGTTTTCAGTAATGCCCAACTACCATCATTGGGTGATAGATCTGAAACCGGTGCAATCTCTGGAAGTGGTTTTGGGTTTGGATACGTAGGTGGCCTAGTCTCTCTTGTAGTAGTTCTTACTTTATTTGTTGAACAGGAAAATGGAAAGACACTAATTGGCCTTGATCCAATTTTTGGCCTCAACGCTGAAGCTAAAGAGGGAACACGCTTCGTTGGCCCATTTGTTGCTTTNTGGTTTATCGTTTTTTCCATACCTTACTTTATGTGGATTAATGATAAGTCCGAGCCACGCATGGGTGCTAGCATAGGAAAGGGTCTAGAAGATCTTTGGAAAACNATAATCAGCTTGCGCAATAAAAAAAGTACANTCAGATATCTAATTTCAAATATGTTTTACCGCGATAGCTTGAATGGCCTTTATAGCTTTGGGGGGGTTTATGCNGCCCTAGTTCTTGACTGGTCGATTGTTCAAATTGGAACTTTTGGAATAGTTGCAGCACTTGCAGCAGCTGTTTGCAGCTGGCTCGGTGGTAAGTGGGATAGACGAGTAGGGCCTAAGCCTGTGATACTCATAAGTATACTGATTTTAACTGGTGTGTGTATAATAGTTGTTGGAATGTCCAGAGTATCTTTTTTTGGTATCCCACTGGCTGAAAACTCAAGTATCCCTGATAANATTTTTTATGGATGCGGAGTTTTAATTGGAGGCTTTGGAGGTATTCTACAATCTGCCAGTCGAACCATGATGGTAAGACACACAAACACCTCTAATTCTACTCAGTATTTTGGCATATATGGATTGATTGGAAGAGCCACTGCCTTTCTTGCTCCGGCACTTATTGCCTACGTTACAGCAGTAACCAACAGNAATAATCTTGGCATATCTCCACTTATTTTGCTCTTTTTGATTGGTTTGTTTCTTATGCTTCGGGTAAATCCTGAAGGAGATGCCAGCTAAGCTATTTGTCGTAATTTGTACTTGCAAAACTTTTGATCTGAAGATAACGCTCGTTCGTTAATATTTACTTAACAAGTCACCGCTACCTTGGATAAAAAACGGGAATAAATTTTATGGAAAAACTCCTTATTGGCATTCTTGCCATGGCGTCAGTAGTAGTGGCGTCAAACATTCTAGTCCAATTCTTATTGCTAGATGGTCTACTTACGTGGGGTGCNTTCACATACCCCATTGCATTCTTAATCACTGATCTGATGAACAAAAGCTACGGCCCTAGAGCAGCTCGGAAAATAGTACTTGTGGGATTTATCACAGGCCTTTTATGNTCTCTTATAGGAAGCAAAATTATGCTNCAGGGTGACGGCTACGAATATCCNGCAGTTGCATTAAGAGTAGCATTTGCATCTGGTATCGCATTTATTTTAGCTCAATTTTTTGATATTGCCGTTTTCAATAGGTTACGCTCAGCTGCGTGGTGGAAGGCTCCTCTGGTCTCGTCGTTTCTCGCCTCTTTAATTGATACCACTATTTTTTTCACAATTGCATTTTCTTCTCAAATACCGCTCTTCTCAGAGGCAGCAAATGGCGAGATTTCCTGGGCATGGGAAATAGTTCCATTTTTAACCATTGGCGCCGACTCGCCGTTATGGGTATCACTCGCAGTTGCTGATTTAATGGTAAAGTGGATCATTGGATTAATAGCATTAATCCCCTTTCGATTTTTCGTATCATTTTTTTTACTAAAAGATAATAAAATATCTTGAAAAATTTCCATTCTATGGCACCATGGCATTAGAATGTAACAAACGAAAGGAGGTGGTCCAGTGTCTAAAAAGGTATTGGAGAGAGGTGTCGGAACAGTTTGGAGCAGTCGCATCTAGGGCAGTCCTGAAAATGCAAAGCTTTTAATTGGTGAGCCACCTAACCGGCCCATCTCCGAAAAATCTTGGAAGGCCGCTCTACCCGAGCGGCCTTTTTTAATATTTTTTAAAAAGTAAAAAATGGTAAATACCAAAAATGCTAAAAATTGACGAAAAGATAACAATAAAAAGTTGGGAATTAAGTGAGCAGTTTATAAAAGCTTCTGGACCTGGCGGACAACACGTCAATAAAACAAGCAGTGCAGTAGAATTAAGATTTGAGGCCGAAAAATCACCATCATTATCTCAGATAGTAAAGATACGGTTAAAAAAAATTGCTGGAAGTAAATGGACAAAAGATGGTGCAATTGTTCTTAAGTGCGATGATACAAGGCACCAAATTCGAAATCGAGAAATCGCACTAAAACGCTTAAAGGATATGGTGAGAAAATCTTTAATCGCACCCAAAAAACGATTAGCCACGAAGCCAACATTAGCTAGTAAACGGAGGCGACTTGCTACAAAAAAAAATCGAGCTGATTTAAAATCTAATAGAGCGCGAATTTCAACAAAGGATATATCGTTTGATTGATGCAACCACTATTTGGAATATTATTTGTTAAAACTCAATATATTTTGGATACCCGGTCTACTGTAATTCTATAAAGCATATTTTAAGCCACTTTTTTCTAAAATTATGGGGATCAACCCAAATTTTATCAGAAAAATCAAAAAAAGTATCATTTTCGGCGCATTATTGCATACTATTTGTTGTGTTATTGCACAATATTCAGTTACAGTCACACCGTGAAGCCCAACTTATTGGGTATTTAATAAGGAGAAAAATATGTCAAAGCCAATGACAAAGACACAGCTTGTAGCAGCTTTGTCTGAAGAAATGGGTACAGATAAAAAATCTGCTAACGCAGCACTGGATGCAATTTGTGGGCTCATTACAAGAGAAGTTTCAGGTGGTGGCGCGATCACCTTACCAGGTGTCGGTAAAATCATGTGTCGCGCTCGACCAGAAAGACTAGTTCGTAATCCTGCAACAGGAGAGCAATTCACTAAAGCGGCTGACAAAGTTGTCAAAATGACAATCGCAAAAGCTTTAAAAGAAAGTGTGAATAGCTAATACCGAATAAAATAGAGTTCAAAAGGGGTCGCTTTAAGCGGCCCTTTGCTTTTTGGTAAATTGGCTTTAGATTACTTTTTTTTTGGAGGAGATTTGAGTCCCAAAGCTTTAATTCTTGGCCTGATGTTTGCTTTCATTTGGTCCTCCGCCTTCACCTCAGCGCGTGTTATAGTAAGTCATGCTCCACCTCTTGGAGCACTTTCGTTAAGATTTTTCTTATCAGGCATCATAGCGCTAATCATTGCTATTTGGCTCAGACAGAATTTCAAACTTACAAAAAACCAATTGCATGCAACAATTATATTTGGGATTTGTCAAAATACAATTTATCTCGGTCTCAACTTTGTAGCAATGCAGTGGATTGAAGCATCTTTAGCAGCGATCATTGCTTCAAGTATGCCACTATTAGTAGCTTTGCTCGGGTGGCTATTTTTAGGGCAGCGATTATCTATTATGGGTGTTGCAGGGCTCGGGATTGGTTTTTTAGGTGTCACTCTAATAATGGGATTTAGACTGAATACAGGCATAAGTGAATTGGGTTTAATATACTGTGTCTTAGGGGCCTTAGCATTATCCATTGCAACACTGGCAGTACGAAACACTAATTCTGAAGGTAACCTGATGGTGATAGTTGGTTATCAGATGTTAATTGGTGGGGCTTCGCTATCCATTTTTTCAATTATGTTAGAAACCTACATAATAGTATTTAATTGGACACTTTTAGTGGCATTTGTTTATACAACTTTGGTACCCGGCCTAATTGCAACAGTAATTTGGTTTTGGTTAGTGAATGAAATTGGCGCAGTAAAAGCAGCAACTTTTCATTTCTTAAATCCATTCTTCGGGGTCTCTATTGCAGCGGTAATGTTAAGTGAACCGCTTGGTGTATCTGATTACCTTGGAGTTTTAATTGTGACTATAGGTATATTGCTCGTACAGACTTCAAAGCAGAGTAGCTAAGGTCTTGAAATGTAATATCTACCTTAGCCGATTTGACCGCCGGCATCTCCAATTTGCCCTCTATTCACAAGAAAATGGTCCAAAAGCACACATGCCATCATGGCCTCTGCTACAGGAACTGCCCGTATTCCAACACATGGATCGTGGCGTCCTTTTGTTACAACTTCAGTTGCTTGGCCAGTTTTAGTGATCGACTTACGTGCACTCAAAATAGACGACGTTGGTTTTACTGCAAATCTAGCAACAATATCTTGCCCTGTTGATATTCCACCCAAAATACCACCAGCATGATTGGAAGTGTATTCTGGGCTACCATCATCCCCAATAAATATCTCATCAGCATTTTCTGAGCCAGTTAACTCTGCAGCTTGCATGCCTTCGCCGATCTCAACACCCTTTACTGCATTTATGGACATCATTGCAGAAGCTATATCCATATCNAATTTACCATAAATTGGAGCGCCTAATCCAGCGGGTACCTTACTTGCTTGTACCTCAATCACTGCACCTGTAGAATTGTGAGATTTCCTAATCTCATCTAAATATTCAGCCCATCTTTCAGCAGCTTTTTTGTCTGGAGACCAAAAATCATTCTCCCCTATTTCTTGCCAATCAAAATTACTTCTATCAATTTTGTCTGGACCTATTTGAGTTAGGTAAGCTCTTATTCGAATGTCTGGTATCAGTTGTGATAAAACTGCGCGAGCCACTCCTCCAGCAGCAACACGGGACGCTGTTTCTCTTGCTGAAGACCTGCCGCCNCCGCGATAATCTCGAATACCATATTTCTGCCAATAAGTTATATCAGCATGCCCTGGCCGAAAGGTATTTTCAATCTCACTATAATCTTTGGATCTTTGATCAGTGTTTTTAATCAGAAGCTGAATTGGTGTTCCAGTAGTCTTATTTTCAAAAATACCTGATAAGATTTCTACCAAATCTTCTTCGCGTCTTTGTGTAGTATACTTACTTTGCCCAGGTCTTCTTTTGTCCAGGTAATGTTGAAGATCTTTTTGGTATATTTCTATGCCTGGAGGACAGCCGTCTATGGTTGCTCCAATAGCTTCCCCGTGGCTCTCACCCCAGGTTGTTACACGAAATAAATGTCCAAATGTATTTATACTCATTACAAGTCCCTGTGTATAAAGATGGTGTAAACCTTGATCAACTATTCCTCAAGTCAATTCCTCTTGATCATTATTAAATCTGTGTATATGAAAAAAGAACCTCGGGGTGCCTTATGGCTGAGACATATGAATGAACCCGTTGAACCTGAACCGGTTAGAACCGGCGGAGGGAAGGTCTGGGCATCGTCCTGAACTACTCTCCGCCAGCATAAGGAGAGACTAATGTTTAAACTTACTTTTGCGGCGGGATTATTGAGCACAAGCATGGCCTTAGCTCAAATACCCACTTTAACAGTATACGCACCAGACTATTTTACCTCTGAATGGGGTCCAGGCCCCTCTATAGAGAGTAAATTTGAGGAAACGTGTAATTGTGATTTAGTTTTTTCTGCAGGAGAACTATTACCAAGGCTNGTACTTGAAGGACAGAACACNAGGGCTGATATAGTAATTGGCCTNAATACAGATATAACAAAAAAGGCCAGAGAATTAGGGATATTCTCTCCTCACAAACAAGACAATAATCGNCTCAAGCTTCCTATTGATTGGGATGATGAAATATTTTTACCATTTGACTGGTCTTACGCCAGTTTTGTATTTGATACGACAAAGACAAAACCACCGAGTAGCTTCGAAGAGTTACTGAATTTACCAAAAAATATTAAGATAGTGATCCAAGATCCTAGAAGTTCAATTTCTGGTCTCGCACTAATTTTATGGGTTAAAAAAATATATGGAGATAATGCTGGTGAATATTGGCAAAAACTTGCGCCAAAAATATTGACTGTTACTAAGGGGTGGTCTGAGGCCTATGGTCTTTTCACTGACGGGGAAGCAGCAGGGGTTCTTTCCTTCACAACATCCCCAGCATACCATATAGCGGTGGAAGAAGATATTACAAAAAAAGCAGCTATATTTAAGGAAGGACACTATCCTTTCTTTGAGCTTGCGGCCAAAGTCAGATCGTCAAAAAATGAAGAGCTTGCTTCAATGTTTATGGATTTTATTCTGTCTGACGAATTTCAGAATTTAATACCTATGACAAATTGGTCTTATCCATCTGCACAGACCAAAGATGAATGGCCTTCGGTTTTCTCTNATCTACCGAGGCCAAAATCAGCTGTTTATTTTTCAGAAAATGAGGCGTCAGAAATAACTAAGCAGGCGATAGAAGAGTGGCGCAACGCACTTTCTCAATAATCNCAAATACCCTTCTGCTTTTTGTAGTTTTTGGTCCGTTGGTTGTTCTTCTATTTTATGCGGACCAAAACCTTACTTTTACAACAGCCGATTGGGCAGCATTAAAATTTACACTAAAACAAGCTGCTTTATCCTCACTTTTGTCAGTATTACTGGCATGGCCNTTAGCCGTNGCGCTATCTCGAAGGCACTTTATTGGCAGGCGGCTTTTAATACTTACTTTAAGCGTGCCCTTCATCCTTCCTGTGATAGTTGCTGTATTAGGATTATTATCAATTTTTGGTAATTCAGGGCTTCTAAACTCTCTATTAAGTTTTTTTGGTTTCCCAGTATTTTCAATATATGGCCTTACTGGAGTATTATTGGCTCATATCTTTTTCAATATTCCTCTAGCAACTAGGGCATTTTTACTCGCTATAGAAAGACGACCAGCAGAACTCGAGCGCGTCGCTGATGGTTTAAACCTAAACTTTTTAATGCGTTTTTGGATACTGGATTGGCCAATTCTACGCTTGGTCGCTCCACAAATTTTCAGTCTTATTTTTGCACTTTGCTTAACAAGTTTTGCAGTTGTTTTGACTTTAGGAGGAGGCCCGAAAGCTACCACTCTTGAATTAGCGATATATCAAGCATTCCGGTTTGAGTTAGACTTTGGACGAGCAGCATTTCTAGCTTTAATACAACTTTCTGTCGCAGCTTTGGCATGCTGTTTGTCAATCCTAATTTTTGGTCTGCCTACAAATTTTAATAAAGGCTTAGATCGTCCTGTATATCAAAGATATTTGAGCATCAGATCTTCTGTATGGGATTTTAGCGTTATAATATTACTTGGTCTATTCTTAATTTTACCAGTAATTTCAGTTATTTCAGAAGGGGTTCAACATTTTTATTTATTAGAAAATACTATCTGGACTTCAATATTAAACTCCATCAACCTTGCTCTTTGCTCTGCTGTTATATCGACAATTTTGGCATTGGGTTTTATGAGTAAATGGGGTGAAGTAGTTGGAACTTTAAGTGTCGCTGTTTCTCCACTAATTATAGGGGCAGGCCTATTTCTCATGGTTCGCAATTATACTAATCCCTTCGAAATAACCTTTTGGGTTACCCTAACTGTAAATTCCATAATGGGCCTACCATTCTCCATTAGGATTATGCGCCCTGCATCTGACGAAATAGTATCAAATTTTAAGAACCTAGCTAATGCTCTGTCGATGGGACCTTTTGCTTGGTTTTACTGGGTATATATACCCAGATTAAAAGAGGCCTTGACCTACAGTATGGGGCTCGTTGCAGCTCTATCTATGGGTGATTTAGGTGTGATTGTTCTATTTGGGGGTGCAGATTTTGAAACACTTCCACTTGTTATATATCAGTTAATGGGTGCCTACCGTACAGAGCAAGCAATGGCATCGGCTGTAATATTAGTTTCAATTTCAATAGGGATTTTCTTAATCTTTGACAAAATTGGAAAGATGAGAAATGCTTGAGCTTAATTTTTCTTTAGTAAAAAATTATTTAAGGCTCTCAGCGGATATTTCCTTGGAATCTGAAAGAATTTACGCTGTTGTGGGACCATCTGGAGCTGGCAAATCAACCTTTCTAAATATTTTATCAGGTTTTACCGAGATTTCAAATGGGTCCATAGTATGGAATAAACGTGAAATTAGTGGGCTACCACCGTCAAAAAGAAACATATCTATTTTATTTCAAGATAATAACTTGTTCCCACATTTGACCGTTTGGCGAAATTTAGCATTGGCTGTTACTCAACGGCCAAAAATATCTAATGATGATAGGTCCCAATTGAGATCTGCTATGTCCGAAGTTGGAATACTGGGGCTCGAAAATAGAAAGCCCTCGCAACTCTCAGGGGGACAACAAAGCCGCGCAGCATTAGCAAGGGTCTTATTACAAAAAAATACGATATTGTTATTGGANGAGCCATTCGCCGCTTTGGGTCCATCACTTAAAGATCAAATGCTAGAATTAATCAAAAAAATTNCAAAAAATAGAAAATTGCTCGTTTTGATGGTCACTCATGACCCAGCCGATGCAAAAAAAATCGCATCTCATACAATCGTTGTAAAGGAGAATACAGTACATGTTCCGATNGACACAAAAGAAGCACTGGAACCAACAAAAGGACCTTTAGCAGACTATTTAGGAAACAACTGAGCTATAGGACATATCTACTCAAATCAGCTGATTTTGATAGATCGCCAATATTGTTTTCAACAAACTCTGAATTTACTTCAATTGATGTGCCTGACTTNTCGGGAGCGATGAACGANAGTTCCTCAAAAACCCGCTCTATTACTGTATATAATCTACGCGCTCCAATATTTTCTACGCTCTCATTTACATCTGCTGCTATTTTTGCCAGCGCATTTATTCCTTCTGAAGAAAAAGTTACCTCAACCCCTTCTGTTGCCATCAGAGCTGTGTACTGAAGGGTAAGCGCNTTGTCTGTTTCAGTTAAAATTCTGACAAAATCTTCTTCTGTCAAGGCGCGTAATTCAACTCGAATGGGAAGTCGGCCCTGAAGCTCTGGCAACAAATCTGATGGTTTTGCTACATGAAAAGCGCCTGAAGCTATAAATAGAATGTGATCAGTTTTTACTGTACCATGCTTTGTGGAGACCGTTGTACCCTCGATCAAGGGCAGCAAATCCCTTTGAACGCCCTCTCGACTCACATCNCCACCTCGTGCATCAGATCTTGCACAGACTTTGTCAATCTCATCAAGAAACACGATTCCGTTCTGTTCTACTGAGTCTATTGCAGCTCGGGTAACTGCCTCATCATCTAANAGCTTATCTGCNTCCTCGCTCATCAATACTTCGTGACTCTCTCCGACAGTCATTTTTCTTTTGACGGTTCTTCCACCCATTGCCTTNCCAAACAAATCCGATAAATTCATCATCCCCATTTGTGACCCTGACTGGCCAGGTATATCAAACATTGGAAGGGGGCTAGATGTATCACTCACATCCATCTCAATCTCTGTTTCGTCCAATTCTCCAGATCGTAATTTCTTTCGAAACATTTCCCTTGTAGCTTCTCTAGCATCTGCGCCTGCAATAACATCTAAAACTCGTTCTTCAGCTGCATGCTCTGCATTCGCACGAACTTCATCTCTCATCCACTCTCGGGTCTGATTTATAGATGCTTCTACTAGGTCTCTAACGATTTGCTCAACATCTCGCCCAACATAACCTACTTCAGTAAATTTAGTAGCTTCAACTTTTATNAACGGAGCTTTAGCAAGCTTTGCNAAGCGCCGACTAATTTCTGTCTTACCAACTCCAGTTGGACCTATCATCAAAATATTTTTTGGATAAACNTCGTCCCTTAAATCATCACCAAGTTGTTTGCGACGCCACCTAGACCTTAATGCAACAGCTACTGCTCGTTTAGCATCTCGCTGCCCGATAATATAACGGTCAAGTTCTGATACAATCTCTCTAGGAGTAAGATCAGTCATTTTAATTCTCCAGTAAAAATCTAAAGTGTTTCAACCGTTAGTTTCCCNTTGGTGTAAACACAAATATCTGCCGCTATTGCCATCGCTTGGCGGGCTATGTCTTCAGCATTCTTTTCACTACTCATCATNCCCCTAGCAGCTGCCAGNGCATAATTTCCTCCTGAACCGATTGCTGCAACATCATGTTCTGGCTCTAAGACATCTCCAGCGCCAGTAATAACAAGCAATTGCTCCCCNTCTGTTACAATTAGCATAGCTTCAAGTTTCTGAAGATACTTATCTGTCCGCCAATCTTTNGCCAGTTCTACAGATGCTCTNGCCAGTTGGCCGGGCATGGCGTCNAGTTTAGACTCCAAACGTTCCAGAAGTGTAAATGCGTCCGCCGTGGAGCCAGCAAAACCAGCAATCACATCATGCCCACCTGGGGACAATTTNCGAACCTTCTTAGCCGTTCCTTTGATGACCGTCTGACCTAAGCTTACTTGGCCATCACCAGCAATTACTACTTTTCCATCCTTCTTAACGCCAATAATAGTGGTNCCGTGCCATGTACTAAATTCTTCTTGTGCCATCANATCACTACTCCAACAAAATGTGCTCTAATTTGAGAAGAGCGAAATAAGCTACAGAATAAAACCGAATTTGAGGCCAGAGGCTAGATGCTCTCTTCTATCCAACTTTGCAANGCTGCTTTTGGAGCAGCACCGGCACGATTAGACACGACCTCACCATCTTTAAAAATAAACAATGCCGGAATNCCNCGAACACCCATTGAAGCAGCTGCGCTTGGGTTAGTATCAACGTCAACCTTTGCTATTTTGACTTTTCCTTGAAGTTCCACCGCCANCTCTTCCAATGCAGGTCCAATCTGTTTGCAAGGACCACACCATTCTGCCCAAAAGTCTACCACTACAGGTATATCCGAATTTTTAACTTCTGTATCAAATGTTGCATCTGTTACTGCTACTGTTGTCATGGAGTTCTCCTAAACTTTTCCTATCCGAAACCTATGGTCGCGTCGTGGAAAGGTCAAGTCATTCAGGTCGCGTCTAGTGAACTTAGAGCTTTATTCACATCGATTTTCATCAGTTCGGCTGACTGGGTCCAAATAATTCCTAACTCTATAATTTTTTTTGGAAATACTTTTTGCATTGAGACAGCATAAGCACCCAACTGTTTAAGTATTCCAAGGGGTATTTCGTCAACGCTCGTGGGAACCTCTTGATTGGATTTGAAATCAATTACCAGGGCTGAATCCTCTGATATTACAAGCCTATCAATTACGCCAACAATTGGTAAATCTCCAATAGATTTCACAATTGTTGAAAACTGGACCTCTGCTAAAGTATCTGGAGCAAATATAAATTCAAAGCTCCGCTTTTTTAATATTTTTTCTGCCTGTTTATATGCTTTGATCTGCGTTTCTTCAGCGACAGTAATTTCTGCCCATGTTAAAAGGTTAGGCAGTATATTCTGCCAATTATCCGGGTTGGTTTTGGGCAATTTTTCCAAAAGTAGATGCACTATTGTCCCAAAAATTTTTGCATCATCATTCGCATCATTATAGGTTTCCACATCAAGACTTTGAACACTCTTAGCCCCGGCTAAGCTTGAAGGATTGATAAATTTCTCACATTTTACCGGTGTATTTACTTTCTCTGTAAAAATAGGCGGCAATTTTACTGTTTTTTCTTTTTTTGCCAGATCCCCTGAAGACTGGTTAAATAACCACTCACCATGCCTGTAACAAAGACCGCCACCATTAGGAAATGGTGTTGCCTTTGCAGCTAAATCAACCAATCCCTTTTCAATTTTTTTATACCAACTCTCCCCAGTATCGGATACATTACCTGCCGCTGCTACTATCAACCAGACCTCAGCTCGAGTCAGTGCAACGTACAATAAGCGATCTCGCTCCGCAGAATTTCGGCGCTTTTGGTCATCGTAAATATTAGCTGTTTTGTTACTGCGCTCGGTACTGGAGAATTTTTTGAATGCATAATTTTCAGTGAAAAGTATTTCATCCGATAGCTCATTCTTAAAGTCATTAGTCTCAGGTAAGATAACTATTGGCGCCTCCAGTCCCTTAGCACCATGAACGGTCATTACTCTGATTTGATTTGCAGAGCTATCGAATTGCCTTTTAATTTGGATGTTTTCGTCAGAAATCCATGAAAGAAACCCAGTTAAACTTGGTATCTCAGAAATTTCATAATCCATTGCTTGGCTCAGCAAGGAATCTATACCTTCTTCTGCTTCTTTTCCAAGCCTCCCAATCAATAAAGACCGCCCATTGTGAAGAATTAATATTCTTTCAATCAGTTCGTATGGCCGTACAAACTCAGAAACAGACCTGAGATCCTCAAAAACTTTTAATTCATACAAAAATTTATTTGGGTCTTTTTTCAGTGCTTGCCACAAAGTCATTTCTTCGCGTGAATGTGCTAAATTGAATAACTGCTTCTCAGTCCATCCAAATAGTGGTGACTTTAAAACTGCTGCTAACGAAAAATCATCGTCCGCATTATCAATAAATGCGAGAAAATTGCATATATCTTTTATTGCAACTTCCCCAGCTAATTTTAACCTATCTGCGCCTGCAATAGGCAGATCAACATCCTTACAAGCCTTTATGATTTCATGAAAAATTTCTGATCTTCGTTGGACGAGAATTAAAAAATCGCCAGCCTGAACTGGACGAAAAGTAGGCTCATGATTAATATTTTTTTGCTCAGGGATTTGACTCCCCTCATCTATCATTCTCTTTATTTCTAACGCAATTAAACGAGCTAAACTTACAAAGTGATCAGCGTCGCTGATTAGCTCAAGAGTTTCTTCCCATTTTTCCAAGTTAGGATTAATTTTTTTAGGAATAATTGGCCATAAATCAATGCGGCCCGGCAATTCTGATTTAAATGCAATATGTTTTCGTCTCGAACCAAAGCTTTGGTCCTGACCATTTTCATAAACCTTATCAACAAGATCTAAAATTGCTCGCGATGACCTAAATGAATAATCAAGAGAAGCCACCTGTAAAGCTTTATCAGCACCAGCTAACTTTGCGGAGAAACTATTACGAACCCTATCAAATTGACCTGGGTCAGCGCCTTGAAATGAATAGATCGATTGCTTTTGATCACCCACAACAAAGATTGTTCTAGACCTATCCGCTTTTACACCTTGGCCACTTGTTAATTCTCTAGCAAGTGTTTCAATAACTTTCCATTGAGAGGGGCTAGTATCTTGAGCCTCATCAACTAAAATATGATCTATTCCACCATCTAACCTATATAAAACCCAGTCAGCAACTTCCGAGGTAGTAAGAAGATTGACTGCGATAGTTATCAAATCATCAAAATCTAGAAGGCCTTTAGCTTGCTTTTGTTCTGCATAAAATTTTAGAAACGTCTCAGCAAATTTATGAATAGATAATGAAGTTTTAGCCGCCTGGTAAGAAAGTCTTNTANTCCTAAAAGNCTCTAGACAAATCATAAAATCGTCAATNTCATCTATAAAAGACGCTAANNTACCAGTTCTCATTTCTTTCGTTGAGAATTTTCCTAACTTTGCAGTAAAGGGTGCTTTAGCNGTTTTGCCATAAAGAAAAATGTTTTCNAGAAGTTTGAGGCTAGTCAAATCGATGGAAGAAATTTTACTAAGTTCCTGAGATATTTTTTGATCATTTTGANTTGTAGATTTNTGCAAGCACTCAGATATAATTTTNANAAAATTCAGTGTGCCATCTTTAAAATGGGAACTAATATCGTCATCTATCGAAATTTCACCATTTACTGCGAACACTTCGTATATTTGTGACCGACTTTTATTTTTAGAAAAAACACCTCTTTTTGAAATGATTTTTGAGATAATATCTTCCCAATTGCTTGCGTTGGCTATCGTTAAGAAATGCTCAAAACTCTCTTGTGCTGACTTCTCTTTCGAAATTATTTCGAGAACCCTTAAATATAGATCGCGCTGACTTCTTTCGCTTAATTCTCCAAACTGTGGCGATATACCTGCCTCTAAAGGAAATTTTCTCAACAAAGATGCACAAAATGCATGTATTGTTTGAATTTTTAAACCCCCTGGAGCCTCTATAGCTCGGGCAAACAAGGTTCGAGCCTTTTTAAGCTCATTAATACTTAGTTGCCGTTGAATACCCGTTTCAAAAAGACTTAAATTTAATTCCTGATCTGCTAACATTGCCCATTTGCCNAGCCGATCAAACAATCTATTTTTCATTTCCGCCGCAGCAGATTTTGTGTAAGTTAAGCATAAGATTTGCTCTGGCTGCACTCCANCGAGGAGCAAACGTGCGACCCTGTCTATTAAAACTTTTGTTTTGCCTGATCCAGCATTTGCGGTAAGCCAAGTCGATAGACTGGCATCTGATGCTGCGATCTGAGCACTTGTTGCAGAATTTATTTTCATAAAATTTCAACTTCAAATTTATCAGAAGTATCCCATTCACCATAGCGTGAAATTTGATCGTACGGAGAATAATCCTCTTTCAAGAAAAGAGCGCGTCGAGCCTTAAAACCTGTAACGGGCTTAAGATAAGCGGAGAGCAACTTACCNAACTTAAGTTCAAATTCCTCTAAACTTTCTAAATGAGNAGGTATTTGTACTTCTTTTGCATTTGGCTTAATTGGAACAAAATAGGCAGTATCTANTTTAAAGTTAGTAATTCCTTTAAAGCCACCTTTTTGCAATATCAAAGANAGTAGATAAAGTTGTTTATCATAAGAAACTTGCTGTTTTAATGAGGGTAAAGTGCCCGACTTATAATCATAAATAATTGCAGCACCATTCTTCTTCAAATCGACTCTATCCACTTTACCAGATATTTCGAAATTTATATCTTTAACGATTAATTTACCGCTTTGCTCAAAAGCTATCGGCGTGGCTTCCTGATGGCGCTTTAGCTCGNCATTAATAAATGATACTGAAATATCGTTTATTCCCTTCATCCAAAATTTTTGTAATATTTTGTTTGAAGTACTTACTTTTATGATATCAGATGCTGTTTCCTTTAATTTTTCTATATGCCAATCTAAATCGGCGTTATCATGCCAGCTCACCATAAACTTCTCAAAGATCGAGTGGTAAACTATCCCNCGCAAAGCATAAGCAGAAAACTTATCCAGACGCTCTAAAGGCTCAATCTTTAAGATACGACGAACGTAGATAGAGTATGGATCACGGATTAATGTTTTGATTTCTGTTACCGATAATTTTTTTGGTCTTACTTTTACAGGAGGTACAGGCTCAGGCCTGCATGGNTTTTTTATTTGCCTNGTTTTCTCTAATTCGTTTATCAGTGAGAGATGTTGNGCTCCGCGAATGCGCATATTATCAAGAGCAAGTTTTCCTCCGTTAGAGTTTAATCCCTCAAGNAGATTAATTAATCTACTTAGCCAGCGCGAGGGAGTGGTTTCTGACTCAGAGTTTNTTTTAGACCTTGTTATCCAAACTTCCTTTACCCCCACAGCTTGTTGGAAATCGTGAGCTGCCAAACCTATCCTCCTCTCTGGCAACAGTAGTCCAGCGTCTTTCCGCATTTTCCTATTCATCCATTGGTCAGGATCTGGCTGGGCNGGCCAAATACCCTCGTTTAGGCTACCTAAAATTAGTAAATCTGCTCCATTCCCACGAGCTTCAAGTGTTCCCCAAATAAAAATATTATCGTGTGAAATATGTGAGTTTCTAACCTCATGGTCAGAAAAAATTGCATTGACCGTCCTGTTATAATCGAATGAAGACATCAACGGCGCTGAACTAGCAACCGCAGAGATTTTTGCAATTATCTTTTTTGCCATCTCGCCAGCATTATGTTGCCACAAAGAACTAGAGATTTCTTCTTTCTTCGGATCACAACCCAATGCTANGTAATTCGAATTAAATACATGTTCACTGAGCCAATNATCAAAGTTTTGGGTTCCTTCTTTCTGAGATTTCAATAAGAAACTCGATAGCCACTTTACCCATTTCTGGGAAAATTCCTGATTATTTTCTANTAAAAAATTACTTAAATGCTCAGAATTTGGATCAACTATAGTATTTTTTCGGAGAAAAGTTTCTAACTTCGATACTAAAAGCAAATGTCTTCCACGGTTTACTTGGTCGCTGTGACATATTGGGCTTTTTAACAAAGCAATTAGTTCAGATGAACTTGGCGTTGTATTTAAGAGGGCCGCCACTTTCCTTAAAAACCGGCCCGGCAAGGTAAGATTAAACGAAAGGCCTGCGCTATCATCTGGAATAATTCCCCATCTCAAAAGCTCTGCTGTTACCTGTCGAGTAAGCCTTCGGTCCGGGGTTACCAAAGCAACTCTTTTGTTTTGATGAACGGCCTGTCTTAACACCATTGCAATAGCCAAAGCTTCTTGTCTTTGGTTCTCAGCTTCAAATAAGCTTAACCCTTCACATGCACGGTCCAAACTTTCTAGCCTAGGGCCTTCTAACATCCAACTATCCGTGAAAGGCGCAGGACGCAGCGCAAGAGAAATTAATTTATTACGAAGAATACTTTGGGAGGAGGAGGCTGGCCAAATATCAACATCAGAATATTTAATATTCAAATCTTCCAGCATTTTTACAAATCGATACTGCGGATGGTCTTCACCAATCAGCGGATCAGAAATACTCCCAAAAACTGCTTCAGTCATATGAAAATCAAACCCAGGCAACACAATTACGCCCTTACGAAGCTTATAAACTCCTTTTATTAATTCTAAGGTCGTCCCTCGTGAGCCAGTTGAGCCTGCTATAAAAATATAACTTTCTGGCGGATATTCTTCCCAGGCCCGCAGTAATGTCAGAACCTGCTTTCGTTGAAAACCTTCAGAGTCTGGCTCCAAGTTTCTTTCTTCAAGATAGGTTGTAACTACATCCATAAAGTGCAGAATACGCTGCCAATGACCAGAATGATCCTCTACATTTAAATTTTTTATTGTTATTGGTTTAACGTTCTCACCCTGAAGTTCATCTATTAATTTTGCTAAATTATCAGTGAGATCATAAAGGGCTGATTTTGAAGCCAAATTAGGTTCTTGTTCAATTAACTTCTGAACCAGAGCCATTAGCTCAAATCTATATTGCAAATGCGAGCTGGGATTGGGATTTTTAAAAGTACCTATCAATTCTGATAAGTCAGATAAAACATGTACCTTGGGAATTAAGATTGTATGCAGCGATGCAAACTCTTCTAGTAACCTAAGTCGCATACGTTTAGTATTTACAATTATATTTACACGCGCCAAAACTTCCGGCGGATTATCTGAAAAGAATTTAAAAATTCCATATGCTAAAGACCTTGGAAAATCTACTCCACAAGGCATTCCAAATATTTTTTTATTTATTTCCATGAATTTAAAAAAATAGGGATGTTTTTAGCCTTAATCAAGCTCCCAAATCATCCTTATCTAACAGCATATAGTTTTTAGTTCGCAATATAATGTTCTGAAATATTTTCAATTCGATCAGACCAATGATGGGAGCAAGACCAACTGAATTTAATCTGTCGCTCCAGTTCACCGGTAATCAAAATCTCCACACTAAGGGCATTTTCTGGCACCATATCAAGCGCCAAGTCCGGCCATTCAATCAAACAAATTTTGTCCTCAAAAGCCTCTGAAAGACCAAGTTCAATCAAACCATCTGCATGGGTAAGACGGTATAAGTCAACATGCCAAATTTCGCCTACCTTAGTCTCATATGTCTGAACTAAGGTGAAGGTTGGCGATGGCACTTCTTCTGGAAAGATTTGTTGAGATTGGATGAGTTTACGAGAAAAATAGCTTTTTCCGGCCCCTATTTCTCCCTTTAACAATAATGTGTCATTACCCTTCAAAATCTGACCGATTAGTACGGCTAACTCAGTCATTTGATTTTCATTAACACTATTAATTTCAAATCTTTGATTTAACAAAATAAATTCTTTCGCAAAGTAAAAATCTTCTGGTTAGGGTATTTTTCAAAAACTAAAGTTAACAAAACCACTAATATTGTACTGACTAGATATATGTTTTTGCCAATTGAGGCATGATTTTTAGTCACCTAAAATACCTGCAAGTTTTCATTTTCGCCCGAAAAATTACTTTTCTTCTCAATGTCAGCACGTAACCAAAAAATTTCGACGATGGCACCCATGCGATCAGCCGTTTCTGCCCCAACATTAGGGTTTATTGCACCATTTGAAAAATTAAGCTTTGCATTTGTACGCTCTAGTAAAGTTTTTGCAATAAATAGACCAAGGCCCATACCCTCATATTCTGGCTGCTTACCTCGAGCAGAAGAAGGTTTCCGATAACTTACAAATGGATCTCCTATACGTGAAATCATTTGTACAGGAAATCCTGGCCCATCATCATTTATGGTGATTTTTATGTCTACCTCACTCCAACTAAGTACAATCCAAACTTTGCTATCAGCGAAATCAATCGCATTCTGGATCATATTTCTCAAACCGTGAATTATCTCAGGTCGACGCTGGATAACTGGATGGGATATATCTTCTTTTGATTTAAGCTTGATTTCGAAAATTATCTCTATACCCCGATCTAAATGTGGTTCAGCTGCTTCTCGAATTACTTCAGATGCTGGTGCATTGCGCATATGCTGGTCATCTTTACCGGCCTGACCCATAGACTGAAGAATATCACGACAACGATCAGCTTGATCTCTAATCAAAATCGCATCCTCTAATAGCTCTTTCTTATCCGCTAGTTCATCCATCAGCTCACTACTCGCCAACTTAATGGTCGCCAGCGGTGTTCCAAGCTCATGCGCAGCAGCTGCTACAACTCCGCCTAGGTCGGTAAGCTTTTGTTCTCTAGTAAGGGCCATCTGGGTCGCAAACAATGCATCAGACATATCATTAACCTCAACGGTTACTTTACGGGAATAGAAGCTTAAAAATAGCATTGAAATAACAATAGCAGTCCAGTTTCCAAAAATAAAAATATTGGGAACTCTTAAAATAAAACCTTGCTCTGTTAGTAGTGGGTAGTTGTAATTAGTCAGTAAGGTCACTGCGACTATTGCTATCACACCAAGGGAAAGTGTATACCTCAAGGGCAATGAGGTCGCTGAAATAGCAACAGGGGCGATTACTAAAACTGCAAATGGATTGTTGAGCCCACCAGTAAAAAAAAGCAGTAAAAGTAACTGAAGTAGATCAAATAATATCATGGCCATATTTTGCTTTTCAGATAAACGTTCATTTTCCGGAAAAACAAACATAGCTACAAGATTGCCTGCAACTGATATTCCAATGGCAAAAATGATTAGATCTAGCTCTAAGCGCAAGTTGTAAAACTGCACAGCGACCAGAACTGCTGCACTTTGACCAAGTATTGCAACCCAACGCAATAAAATCATTGTTCGCAGTCTTATCCATCGACTACGTTGATTATCTCTAGAAACTGTTAATGCATTTTCGGGTATCATTGTCGCACCCTCTTTATTTTAAAAGATATTCTTTGTAGCTCATGTATAACAAGGTCTCGAGGCAGTTCAAGAAAATGACGAATATGAAAAATATTGCTTACTTATCAGCCGCGTCATTATTCATACTTATTAGTCTGACATATTTAGCTACGACTCCAATCTGGCCATTTAATAAAGATGATAGGTTTGCTCAATGCCGAAATTCAAAAGTCACCGGGGGCTCTGGAAGTATTGGAGGAAAACTTGATTTAGTTTCTACCGATGGCAGAGCTGTTTCAGAAGTTGAAATTTTTTCACAACCCTCATTAGTTTACTTCGGTTATACTTTTTGCCCAGACGTTTGTCCGTTACATGTTTCCAGAAACGCTGATGCTGTAGATTTGCTTGACGAACGAGGCATACAAACAACACCAGTTTTTATATCTGTTGACCCAAGCCGGGATACTCCCGAGGTTTTGACAGAGTTTGCAGAAATGATTCATCCACGGATGCTTGCGTATACTGGGAGCGAAGAGCAAATAAGGGCTGCAAGTAAGGCTTATAAAACCTACTATAAAAAGCAGGAAAGCAATGATGAATACTATCTGGTTGACCACTCAACGATTACATATTTGGTATTACCAAAGTACGGCTTCGTAGAGTTTTTTAGAGCTGATACTTCTCCAGAAATTATGGCCGAAACAACAGCATGTTTTGTCGAAAATAGTTAATTTTACAAGACATTTGACCACAAAGTATTAGTTATTTAAAAAAACACACGACCAAAGGCAGGAGACAACCCGTGAAAGAGGTTGAAAAAAGATCAATTGGTGAAGATAACTCACTACTTATTTTAGATGACGACGAACCATTCCTACGCCGTTTAGCCAAGGCAATGGAAAAGCGTGGTTTTGCAGTAGAAACGGCTGGTTCAATCGCCGCGGGTAGCGCAATAGCTACTGCAAGGACACCTGCCTATGCAGTCATTGATCTAAGATTAGCGGACGGAAACGGGCTGGACGTTGTAGAAATTTTACGCTCAAAACGACCAGACTGTCGCATAGTGGTGTTAACTGGGTACGGTGCTATAGCGACGGCCGTCGCTGCCGTTAAAATCGGGGCCACTGATTATTTATCAAAACCAGCCGATGCAAATGATGTAATTAATGCTCTTTTAACTCGGGATGATGAACTTCCGCCACCCCCAGAAAATCCTATGAGCGCTGACCGAGTGAGATGGGAACATATTCAAAGAGTTTATGAACTGTGCGATCGCAATGTTAGCGAAACTGCAAGGCGCCTAAATATGCATAGAAGAACACTTCAGCGTATATTGGCAAAGCGCAGTCCAAAATAAATATTCATATTCTCAAATCGAACCTTTTCGAAATGCAAGTCTGTTTGTATTCATTTTCAAATGTAAAATATTCACAAAACCCTAAACTTTCATAGTATCCTATCGCACCTTTGTTCGTGGAGTTCATTGTTGCACTAATAGAGCACATCCCTTTATCATTGGAAGTTAATCTTGTAGCTTCAAAAAGTTGCTTACCTACACCAAGACCCCTCACATTTTTTGAGACATAAGTAGCTATCAATCCCCAATCTGAGGGCAATTTGTCTACTCCAGACCAATTTGGATCTGACCATTCAAGAAATTGAAAGCCAATAATTTTTGTTCCTTGGGTAGCAACGTGATTGCAAAGGCTAAATGGATTTGTAAAATAGTTCCTCTTAAAATCTACTGGCGTCGTGGTACTATTTTGAAGTGTAAGACCACCTTCATTAATGATCCCATTTAAAATATTGGACATCTCTTTGATGTCACCATATTCTGCCTTTCTCACAGAAAATATCATTTACTATTTTCCAATAGAGTAAAGCATTTCTCGATATAGTCACTTCGAACCAGGGCAGGCGGTCGAATCTGAATTGAAAATTTAGTTAAATAAGACTTGTCAAATTTTCCAAAAAATTTGTCAGCCTCATGC
>PAHS01000033.1 GCA_002711145.1 Marinovum sp.
GATTGTATATTGACTTTGTTTGCTCCCAGAGCTCATCCATTCCACTTTTTCCTGCCCCAGAAACCGATTGATAAGTACTGACCACGACTCTTTTTATACCCGCTCTATCATGCAGTGGTTTTAAAGCTACAACCATCTGCGCAGTGGAGCAATTAGGGTTGGCTATAATATTTTTTTTTGCATAATCATAAATTTTGTCACTGTTCACTTCTGGAACTATCAGTGGAACCTGTGGATCGTATCGATACAATGAACTGTTATCAATCACTACGCAACCAGTTGATGCTGCTCTCGGAGCATGCTTTTTAGTTCCATCTGATCCAATAGCAAATAATGCAATGTCCCAACCCGAGAAATCAAACGTCTCTAAATCTTTCGTGACAAGGGTCTTGTCACCAAAACTTACTTGAGTACCCAGAGAACGGCGACTGGCTAAAACAGCGATTTCATCCACCTGAAATTGACGTTCGTGAAGAATGCTCAACATTTCGCGCCCAACATTACCAGTAGCACCGACTATGACAACTCTATAACCCATCANGTATTCCTTTCAGCAAAAGCCAAAAATTTAAGATTTACTTTTTCAACCCTTTGGCTGAATTTTTTATTGCAGCATACTGACCAGAGACGCGATACCTCCACAGATAGTCGGGCAAAACAGTTTCCATAGCAGTTGGAGTTATTCCAAGGTCGGCTACCCCTTTTGCATCTACCGAGACAATATTATCGTTTTGCAAGTTCTTAACTTGATCTTGCGTCAATATATTGTTTGGAAACAATCCAAAAGTGATGGCTTTAAACACGTCTAGAGATTTTCCCATAATTCCTGCCACAAAAAATGGTACTTTCAACATTAGGCGCCNTCTCTGAATNACAACCAACATCTGGTTCATTAATTCAGAAAAAGTCTGTACGTTTGGTCCGCCTAATTCGTAAATGCCCAGAACAGAATCCTCTAAAAGAGCTTTTTCAACTGCAAGTGCTACATCCCCNACATANACTGGTTGAAATTTAGAATTAGCCCCCACCAGTGGTATAAATGGCGATAGCGTTGCCATTTGTGCAAATCGATTAAAAAATTGATCTTCTGGGCCAAATATAATTGAAGGCCTTAAAATTGTAGCATCAGGAAAATAGCTTATTACCGACGCTTCTCCAAAAGCTTTCGTTTTAGCATAATCACTTAATGCAGCTTCATTGGCTCCAATTGCTGATATTTGAACAAAGNTTAATACTCCCTGCTCTGATGAAATTCTAGCGACACGTTCTGCACCTGATGCCTGAACATCTTGAAATGTATTTTTACCTGCTTCAGATAATATTCCAACACAGTTTACTACTGCATCAGCACCATTAGTTACAGCAGTNACAGAGGCATCATCTCTTATGTTACAAAGTACAGGCTCAACTTGTCCAACATCGCCATATTGCCTNACAAAAAGAGCCTCATTAGGGCGCCTAACCGCAACCCTTACACGCCACCCTTGCCTAGCCATTCGTTGAGCTACATAGCGGCCAACAAAACCAGATCCACCAAAAATGGTTACTAGTTTCGACATTCAACTCTCCATTCTAAACTTCGCGCTTTGCATACAACTTGTGGTTCGNTGATACAAGCGTCTGATTGGTAACATAACTTGTTAGAAAAATTTTGTTTACAGTAACCGATATAACTATGNGTTNNATCTTTTGGGGATTTAGANCTTAGGCTAGTGACACGCCTTCCCCAAAACCTTTAACCTCCAATAATTGTAAGGCAGTGGCGTTAAAAACCCTGCCGCAAGCATAAAAGGTATTACCCACCAAGTAAGAGTAGCACCACCTGTTAAAAGCACATCTGTTATATTCATGGCGGCCTCCATCGCTATCATTGAAATAAGCGACATGCCAATTGCAGTTTTAAAGGCATTACTTAGCTCCATTTGCTTCCATAAAATCGCCGTTTCTAATATTATAGAGGTAATCAAACCATTTATTATTGCGAGGGTCATAATCGCCATAACAGGCCATTCAATTCCCGAAAATTGAAAAAATGCAATCGTCCCAAAATCACCGATAGAGCAACCTATCAAGCACCACATAGTATTATATGATGCCCTCCGCCAAGTATGCTTACATCGCCAATTTGCATTTTTTATACTGCTTATTTCAACCAATTTACACTCCTTAGAATGAGTTATAAACTCTCCAGTAAGGGTAAAGTAAAGGATAAAGTATGAATATTGGAGAGGCTGCTAAAAAATCTGGGCTTTCAGTAAAAACAGTTCGATATTACGATGAGATCAATTTAATCAAACCGATAAAAAATAAAGCTACTAATTATCGTCACTACACTACAGCCGACTTGGCGAAATTACAATTTATTGGAAAAGCCCGTCGTTTTAATTTTAGTATTAAAGAATGCAAAGAATTGCTGTCATTATACGAAAATCAAAACAGAAGTAGCAAAGAGGTTCGAAATCTCACTCTTACGAAAATTGCTGAAATCGACGTAAAGTTAACTGAATTGGAAAATTTACGTGAACAACTCTCGCACCTTGTAAACTGCTGTAAAGGGAATGAACGCCCAGAGTGTCCAATTATTGACGAACTAGCAACTGGAAACGTGTTTTNATTTATAAAATATAAATTTCTTTGGGTAGGACCAACATTTTCCACTCCCCACCCAAAGATCTACACTTCATCCCAAGCTNAATGCTTCCCTTGAAGTGGCTTACTGGNNAGGTAGCTTGTTTTGAGAAAAGTCAAATATACCTTCCTACAGCACCTCCTCAAACAGCGCCTTTAGGTTGTCTGAAGTTAGTTTCACNGGATTACCACCACAACTTGGATCACTCAAAGCACCTTTTACAAGTTTTCCTAAATCTGGGTTTTCCACGCCNAGGTCACTTAATCTCAACGGAATATTTAAAGATGCATTAAACTCGTCAACAAATACTTTAAAACCTGAAAAACCATTTTGTATGCCCAAATAACCTGTAACAGAGTCAAAGCGATCTCTAATTTTTGACTCATTGAGTCTAAGGACAGCTGGCATGCAAACCGCATTAGTTGTTCCGTGATGTGTGTGATGAACAGCGCCAATCGGATGACTTAGGGCATGAATAGCACCAAGACCTTTCTGGAACGCTGTTGCGCCCATTAATGCAGCGGACATCATATTTGCCCTAGCCTCGATATCACTTCCATCTGAATAAACTTTCCCAAGGTTTTCAATTACAAGTCGCATACCCTCNACCGCAATACCTTGGCTCATTGGATGATAATGTGGACTTGAGAAAGCCTCTACACAATGTGCAAAAGCATCTAGCCCCGTACCTGCTGTTATGGATTTTGGCATTTCAATGGTTAACTCTGGATCACAAATGACAACTTTTGGCAAAATTTGTGGGTGAAAAATAATTTTCTTTTCTAAAGTATCTGAATTAGTAAGAACACTTGCCCGCCCAACTTCCGATCCAGTTCCAGCNGTTGTTGGTATAGCGACAATGGGAAAAATAGTATTAGGGTTTGCCCGGGTCCACCAATCAGAAACATCTTCGAAATCCCAAACTGAACGATCTTGACCAACCATAAACGCAACCAATTTACCTAAATCCAGGCCAGACCCTCCTCCAAATGCAATTACACCATCATGATTTCCCTCTTTAAATGCAGTTATACCTGAATTTAAATTTTTCTCATTAGGATTTGGATCAACATTTGAAAAAAGAGCGTCACCCAAACCAGCTTCCTTCATTAATTGCAAAGTTCTGGATGTTATTGGCAGATTACTCAAACCCTTATCGGTAATCAGGAGTGGTCTTTTAATATTTGCTTGATTACAAGCATCAGNTATTTCCCTTATGCGACCAGCACCAAACTTTATTTGGGTNGGATATGACCAGTTTCCNATTAGTGTCATTGTGTTACTTTCTTNAAATGGTAAGATTTAGGCCGNGTAAGATTATGATAACCAATAATCGANANGCCACCACCGCTTCCNGTATTTTTACAACCAGTCCAACACAATGCNGGATCAAGATAATCTGCCCGGTTAAGGAATACCGTGCCTGTTTCAATTTGATCCGCAATTTGTTCTGCCCGACCAACATCTTTTGTCCACAGACTGGCAGTTAAACCAAACTCACTATCATTCATTAGAGAAATAGCTTCATCATCATTTTTAACGGACATAATACAGACAACTGGGCCAAATGTTTCATCTTTCATAATTCTCATATTGTGATCTACACCAGTTAAAATTTGTGGCGTTACGTAGGTTCCACCATCATCGTTTTTAAACGCCTTGATGTGGGCTGTCGCACCTGATTCAACGGCTTCGTCGATTTGTGATCTAACCTCATCAGAAAATCGTTTATTTGCCATAGGTCCAAGAGTAGTTTCAGGCTCTAAGGGGTTCCCCAATTTATAATTCTCTACAATTTTTACCGCTTTTTCTATAAATTCTTCATAAAGAGTTTCAATTACATAGATGCGCTCAATACCACAGCAACATTGACCAGAATTAAACATTGCGCCATCTATTAATGTTTCCACTGCTGAGTCCAGATCTGCATCGTTCATTACATATCCAGGGTCCTTTCCCCCAAGTTCAGTTCCAACAGGGGTAAAAGTCCCAGCCGCAGCTCTCTCCATTTCAATACCGCCTTTTAAGGAACCAGTAAAATTAATGAAATCAAATGCGTTTTTTTCAATTAAGCGTGACGTTGTACCGTGATCAAGATGCATATTACGGAACACATCTTTTGGTATACCCACAGAATTGAAAGCTTCAACAAGCCGTTCACCTACCAGAAGAGTTTGGGTCGCATGCTTTAATGCAACAACATTTCCTGCTATCAGTGCAGGGGCAATTGTATTTATCGCTGTCATGTATGGATAATTCCAAGGTGCGATCACAAAAACTATTCCATGTGGGATACGCTTTATATAACGTTTAAAAGTAGGATCATCACTTACCTCAATATTTTGCAGTGCTTGTTCAGCTATCTCGCTCATATATTGAGCGCGCTCCTTAAACCCCCCAAACTCACCACCATACCTTATTGGCCTACCCATCATTTGAGCTAGCTCTGGCACTATTTGATCATTCATTTCTCCGATGGCTTCAACACCAGCCATGACCAAAGATATGCGCTCAGCCAATGGCCGAGCTGCCCAGGTTTTTTGCGCCGCACGTAAGCATCGGATATCTTCTTTTGCTTCTTTTAAGGATAGAGTATTTCTTTTCGCAAATACTGCACCGTCAATTGGTGAAATGCATTGTATTTCATTCATAACATCACGCTCTTTCAAAACCTCTTGCTATTTCCCAATCTGTAACCACCCTATCAAATTCTTCCAACTCAACTTCTGCGGCTCGACAGTAGTGTTTGACCACCTCCTCCCCAAAAGCAGACTTCAGCATTTCTGATTGAGACAACGCAAACTTTGCTTCCCGCAAATTTTCAGGAAGCATTTTGGTGTCACCCTTATAAACATCGCCCTTGGCAGGCTCATCAAGCTCTAGTTTGTTTTCTATTCCTGCCAACCCAGCAGCGATTTGCGCTGCAATTGCTAAGTAGGGATTCATATCTGAACCACCTATTCTGCATTCTACTCGGACACTACTACTTCCAGCCCCACACAAGCGAAAGCCAGCAGTACGATTATCTACCGACCATATAATACGGGTAGGAGCGAACGTCCCTTTTGCAAAACGCTTGTAGCTATTAACGTAAGGAGCAAGAAAAAATGTCATGTCTGACGTGTAATGTAATAAACCTGCCATGTAGTGCTTCATTAATTGGCTCATTCCTAGTTTATCAGTAGGGTCATAGAATGCATTTTCACCATCCTGCCATAAAGACTGGTGAACATGCGACGAAGAGCCGACCTTATCATGATGCCACTTTGGTAGAAAGGTAACTGCATGCCCCTGACTCCAGGCAATTTCTTTTACGGCGTGTTTAGCAATTGTATGATACTCAGCCGTATTAAGTGCATCTCCATATTTAATATTTAACTCTTCCTGCCCTGTCTCTGCCTCTCCTTTTGAATTTTCAACTGGTATGCCAGCATCCCATAAATAATTACGAATAGGACGCATAATATGTTCTTCTTTTGTAGTTTGAAGAATATGATAGTCCTCATTATACGCACTGATTGGTCTTAGTTCTCTGAAACCGTCTTCTTGTATCTCTTTGAAACTTTTTTCGAAAAGAAAAAATTCTAACTCTGTGGCCATCATCGGGTCGAAGCCCATCTTTTCAAGTCGCTTAATTTGTTTTTTTAGAATAGCCCGAGGTGAATGGCTTACTTCTTCATGCGTGTGATGGTCTAACACATCACAGATCACCAATGCGGTCCCATCTAGCCAAGGTGTCCTGCGTAAAGTAGTAAGATCTGGCTTCATAGTATAATCGCCGTAACCATCTTCCCAACTGGTAGAGGCATACCCGTCCGGTGTAGCCATCTCTAGATCTGTAGCTAACAAATAATCGCAACAATGCGTCTCTTTNNATCCNTCCAAAANAAAGTGCTTAGCATGGAATCTTTTACCCATAAGCCGTCCTTGCATATCAACCAAACAAACAAGCACAGTATCAATACTGCCATCCTCTACCGCTGCCTCCAGCTCTTTAAATGTTAAATTTCCGATCATTTTAATTCTTCCCTATTAAAGAGCGCCCCAAGTGTTGGGGCGCTCAAATATTAAGTTTTACTCGAAATTATANGGTGCACCAGCCTGATTGATNACTGAGTTATACTCTTTAAAGATGTTTACAATCTTTTGATGCACCTCACCCTCTTGGGCTACTTCTTCCCAGAAATCCTTGGCAGCATTTTCAACTTCCGCCCATTCCGCAGCAGGAACTGACCGTAACGCGAGCTTATCACCATTTGCACGTAATGCCGCTTCACCACCCCAATACCATTGGTTACGATATGTATGACCAGCTTCCGTCGCAGCCATTACCACCGATTTAAGGTGATCAGGTAAGTCCGCCCATCTCTTCTCATTGATGAACCATGAACCGATCCACGCGCCCGAAATATTATTTGTAAGAAAATAGTCCGTTACATCGGCCCAACCCACAGTATAATCTTCAGTAATTCCTGACCATGCCATTCCATCAAGCTCACCAGTTTGCACTGCTACCTCGGCATCTTCGTATGGGATATTCATTGGGACAACACCAAATTTAGCTAAGAATCTCCCCGCGGTAGGAAAGGAATAAAGCCTTAACCCATCTAGGTCAGCAACACTTGTGATTTCCTTTTTAGTGTTGAAATTACAAGGATCCTGCCCAGCCGCTGAAATCCATTTTACGCCAACTTTTGCNTACTCTGCGTCCCAAATTTCTTTTAATCCATACTGGTTAAAGAGCACTGGAACATCNAGAATATGTTTGGTAGCAAATGGAAAATATCCACCAAACATTCGTAACGGAGTCGGCGATGCCATTGAGTCATCATCGGAGTGAACTCCNTCAAGTGTGCCCCTTTGCAAAGCTTGAAACAGCTCTCCAGTAGGAACTATTTGATCTGCGTAGAATAGCTCTACCTGCAATTCCCCATTAGAGTTGGCATTTATATAATCAATTACTGGCTTGGTTACATGCTCGCCGAGAGCACCACCAGCATACGTTTGAAATCGCCATTTTATNGTGCTTTGCGCCTGGACTATTGCAGGTGNAGCTAATGCCGCTGCACCACCNANACTNGCTGTGGTTAAAAACTTACGTCTAGTTGTCATAATATTCTCCTTTTTATANATACTCTCCTCAACTTTCGTCCCTTTAAATGGGATCTCTTAAAATTAATTTCCGTACACTTCCCCTGGTAACCAAAGAGCTATTTCTGGGAATGTCATTATTATTACTAGGGCAAAAACCATAACTAAAACGAATGGCAGAATAGAAGTGTATATATCTTTAAGACTNATTTCTGGAGGAGCCATGGCTCTCATCAGAAATAAATTATAGCCAAATGGCGGCGTCATATAAGCAATCTGTGTTGTAATTGTGTAAAGCACCCCATACCAGATTAAATTGAAGCCTAGTTCGCCAACTANAGGTACATATAATGGCGCAACGATTACTAACATTGCTGTATCGTCTAAGAATGTCCCCATGACTATGAAACTAAGCTGCATCANAATTAGAATAACCCATGGCGATAAACCAAACTGTTCAGTGAAGAGGCTTTCTATGGCCTTTACTGCGCCTAAACCATCGAAAACAGCACCAAATGCTAAAGCCGCCAGAATAATCCACATAAACATGCATGAAATCCCAAGGGTCTTTCGCACACTATTCTCAAATACTTCGAGCGTCATTCGTCCTTTTGCTAGGGCGGCAGCAAAAGCTGCAATTGCTCCAATTGCAGAGCTTTCGACTAAAGATGTCCACCCATTTATAAAAGGAACCATCATTGCAAAAAATATGAATAAAGGCAGCAAACCTGCAGTTAAGAGTTTCAATTTTTCAGGTAGTGGGATCATTCGGTCTTCAATTGGAAGAACGGGCCCAAGTGAAGGGTTTATGCGACATCGCACGGCAATGTATATTATAAACATAGCCGCCATTATAAGTCCTGGTATAATTCCTGCTAACCATAGCTGCCCCACTGGTTGACGAGCAATCATTGCATACAGAACAAGAACGACTGATGGAGGCACTAATATTCCTAGTGAAGATCCTGCTTGAATTACTCCCGTGACCATCCTTTTATCATAACCACGCTTGAGCAATTCAGGGAGTGCTATTGTTGCTCCAATTGCCATCCCAGCCACAGAAAGACCATTCATAGCTGATATAAGTACCATCAGGCCAATTGTTCCAATGGCCAGACCTCCTGAAATCCCACCCATCCAAACATGAAACATCTTATAGAGATCATCAGCTATCTTTGACTCTGATAAAATGTATCCCATAAAAATAAACATTGGTAATGTTAGGAGGGGATACCATTTCATTAACTTTATTGCTGCAGCAAAACCAATATCATATCCACCCCTATCTCCCCAGAGAAAAAAAGCAGCCATAACTGCAACAAACCCAATAGCCCCAAAGACACGCTGACCTGTGAGCAACATCAACATCATCGTTGAGAACATCAAGATAGCAATCATCTCATACGACATTAATTCTTTTCTCCAAAATCATAACCTTTGATGCGTAAAATATCCTTGAAAAACTCTGATAATGCTTGAAGTAGCATCATGGAAAGACCAAAAAGCATTATAAGTTTTATTGGCCAAATATACGGTCGCCAAATGGACGAACTACGCTCTCCCCCGTAACTTAAGGAGTACATAAAACTTTCCCACCCACCCCAAATCATGAATATTAGGTAAACTATTAGAAATATTATTGTTATTGCATCAACTTGAGCCTTACGGTGATTATCCCACTCTCCATAAAGTAAATCCATTCGCACATTGGATCCCATCTGGATCGAATAAGNTCCGCCCAACATGTAATAAGCAACCATACAAAATTGAGCCATTTCCAGGGTCCAAAGTGATGGGTTNAAAAATGTTTTTGATACAGATGACCATAGCAAGATACCCATCATTACAAAAATACCATACATAGCAAATCGACCAATACGATAATTAAATGAATCGACAAATGTAATGAAGCGGATCATCACTAACTATCAGTTATAAATANGAAAATTGTCAAGAATTAATAGAAAATTCTTCTCAAAAAAGAAAATGGGAAGTGGTTTTTAAATTTAAGTATTAGATCTCCAGGCTTGAGTTCGTTTCAAGACACCCTTTGATAGTGCTAAATGTATGATCCGCGCAAAAATGTTCGTATAAAAAATCATCATACCCATCGCTGCAGCAGGAGCAATATCACCTGCATCGTCCATATTTAGCACTGCAATTGAAGCTAATGAGGTTTTAGACGAATAAAGAAAAACAACTGCAGAAACTGTTGTCATTGCATTAACGAATAAGTAGATGGCAATATCTAGAATTGCTGGCAAACATACTGGCACCGTAACTCTTGAGAAAAGCTTAAATGTAGGTTGCTTCAAGGAAGCTGAGACAGACTCAAATTCACTGTCCATTTGCTTAAGAGCGGTAACTGCCGTGAGATGTGAAACGGTATAAAAATGTGTAACAGTACATATAACAAGAATGGCCATTGTTCCGTATACTACGTGCAGAGGATTTTCCGGGTTATTAAAAAAGAAAATATAGGCAAGACCAAGCACCATACCCGGTATCGCCATTGGCAACATAGCAAACATTTGGAATATGGCTCTGCCAGTCTTAAATCCACTGGATTTTTCGACCAAGTAGGCGCCAAAAAATATCACGCATGTGCCTATTAAAGCAGTCAACAAAGCCATCTTTATCGAATTATAATAAGCAGCCCANCCNCCACCATCCATTTTATCAAATTGATAATTATTNAAACTNAAGCTCAGGTCGTATGGCCAGAACTTTATTAAGGCAGCAAATTGACAAATACCTAAAATGCCCACAATGAAAAANCCAACCAGANCACAATAAATGGTAAATGTCAGATCNGTCTTGGTNCTTGGTTTNGGATGAAAAGGAACCGACCTAGCAGTCAGCAAGGCCACTTGTTTACTTTGGACAAATCGATCGATCGCAAATGCTAGAATCGCCGGAATTATGAGAACTACCGAAACGACAGCACCCATCTCAAAGTTTTGCTGACCAATAACTTGTTTATATATGTCCACAGCCAGAACNTTNAATTGTCCACCGATAACTTTAGGCAAACCAAAATCAGTTATAACGAGGTTNAATACTACAAANGCTGCTGAGACTATCCCATATCTTGCACCGGGGATCGTAACAGTCCAAAAAGTCTTCCACGCAGAGGCTTTTAAAGAAACGGCNGCTTCATACAAACGGGCATCAGAAATAGCGAGNGCTGTGGATATAATTAAGAATGCATGCGGAAAGGTGAAAAATACAGATCCAATGATGATACCAATCGGACCATAAATGCTCGCGCCAAATAACAANCCCTTGATGACCCCTTGCGCACCAAAAAGGTAAACCAACGCTATCCCCGGAAGCAGTGATGGAACAAGTATTGGAGCCATTGCTATTAGCCTAAAAAAGCCCTTGAAGCGCATGCAACTACGATTGAGAGCATAGGCAAACCAGAATGCTAAAATCACAGTAATTATTGTACTAATTANAGAAATAAATATCGAATTCTGAATTGATTTAAACAATGCTGGTGTGGAAAAATAATTTATGAAATTCGATAAACCAGTCGACCTTAAAGGCCGCAACTGAACCCTACGAAAATTATTGCTATCTAATTCTTGCCAATCTGTTCCAGTAACTAATGTCGAACCTACTAGAAACCTTCCTTGTTGATCTACATTTCGAATACGATACATAACTGGACTACGAAAACTAAAGTCTGGGAAAAATACGGTAACGCCAAGTCGCCCGCCAGAACCTGTACTCAGCTCCGCATTTGACAGAGCTTGCAATCCCTCATTTAAACTCTGGAGATTTGCTTTGGCTGGAGAAAACTGACCCGCATCATCACTTACCTGGACTTCAAATTTTGACAAATCGTACTGGAACGTCGAGAATGATTTTGAGAACATTGCATAAAGTGGAAATACCAAACTTATTACCAGGTAGAGTGCAATGACTGCCATACCACCACGCATTATTATGTCGTCTCGACTGAGTTTAGCTTTTATTACACCATTCGGCCTAGCTGCTATATTGTCTATACTAGTAGAATTCATATTTAGGTCACTTGAAGATTAAAAGCCAAAATGCTTTCAGACGGCACTTCAATCCATAAATTTTGGTTTGGCTCTAAAGAAAGCCTCCTTACTGCATTTACCGAAAAATCTGCTGTCACCAATGCCTCAGAAAATTCATCAGCCTTTAATTTGCACCGCCAAAAAGAACCCAAAAATTCCATTTCTTCGAGCTTCGTTGAAAAAATGTTCTTAGTCGAATTAGAGGCGTCTTTTTTTACCTCAGGCTTAGCGCCCAAGGGTATTATATCCTCTGGCCTAATGGTTAGCGAAACCTCGTGGCCATCACCAAATTGATGAGCCACAGTATTTAATTCTGTATTCCCAATTTTGACCGAACTTCTACCACTTGTAGTGCCTGTGAATTGGGTCATTTCTCCAATGAAATCTGCAACAAATAATGTCTGTGGCTTACAATAAACTTCATTAGGAGAACCTATCTGTTCGACCTTACCCTCGTTCATAACGACAATACGATCAGCCATAGAGAGAGCTTCTTCTTGGTCGTGTGTGACCATTATAGTGGTCACCCCAAGTTTCTGTTGGAGAGTTTTTATTTCATGTCTTAAATAGACACGTACCTTTGCATCCAGAGCAGATAGTGGCTCATCTAATAGCAGCAAACCTGGGCCAGATGCTATTG